>DYRY01000054.1:1287-17589 GCA_020718465.1 Anaeromyxobacter dehalogenans
ATTATAATTTTTTTCTTAATAAAAAACAATCTAATCTATATTTATCAATTATTTTTACTGTAGTGATATTTATTGTTGTAAAAATAGATTGAAATTGTTATATATAAATATATTTTATTTTTGGTGAAAAATGGATGGTGTTATAAAAGTTTTAAAAGACTCTAATTATAAAAATTATTTAATAGTTTCCCATATGAATCCTGATGGGGATAATGTTGGTTCAACTCTTGCTCTAAGAAAAATTCTTTTAAGAATGGGAAAAAATGTTACAATATATAATCCAGACCCTATTCCAGATATGTTCTCTTTTTTAGAGGGCTATGAAAAATATAGACATGAGTTAAATGAAAGTGATATTTTTGATGTTGCAGTTGTTTTAGATAATAGTGAAGAGAAAAGAATTGGAGCTCATTGGAGAGGTGTTTCAGCATTCTCTTGTACTATTCAAATTGACCATCACACCTCAGTTCCACACTTTGGAGATGTTGTTGTTATTGATGAGGAGGCCTCTGCTGTTGGAGAGATGTTATATTTTCTTGCAGAAAAACTCAATATTATTGATAGAGAGATTGCAACTGCTTTATATGTATCAATTTTAACTGATACAGGCTCTTTTAGATTCTCAAATACAACTCCAAAAACTTTTTATGTTGCCTCTAAATTAATTGAAGCAGGTGCTACTCCTTGGGATATTAATGTGAAAATTTATGAGAATATGCCAGAGGAGAAGATATATCTTTTACAAAAAGTTTTATCTACACTACAACTAAACTCTCAAAAAAATGTTGCAATAATGACACTTCCATTATCAATGCAAACCAATCCATCAAATGGTAGTAATTTAACAGAGGGATTTGTTAATTATGGTAGAAGCATTAAAGGAGTTGATATTAGTTGTTTTTTAAGAGAGGTTGAACCCGATTTCTTTAGTGTTAGTTTACGTTCAAAAGATAGTGATGTATCTAAAATTGCAAGAGAGTTTTTTAATGGTGGTGGTCATATTCATGCTGCTGGAGGAAGAGTTAGTGGAAAATTAGCTACTCTTATTCCATCTGTTTTAGAGTTATTAACAAAAAATATCAAAAACAACTAAAGTATAGAGTTAATGATATCTATTTTTATCATAAATAACTACTTTTTATAATTAAAAATAGTTGTTTTTTTGTTTATATATTTTCTTTTAGGATTAAAATTAGTTGTTTTTTGTTAATAAATGATATAAAAGATTAAAACTGTCTTGTGCAGTTTTGATTAATTGATAAGTTGTTTTAATGCTATTTATTTTTTGTTTTTTTAATAAAAATAGATAATATAAGAGTTTTTAAACAGCTTTATATTAATTTATAAAAGTTAAATTTAAAGGATTGGTAATGTCAAATTATATTGAACTTCCAATGGTTCCATTAAGAGATTTAATTGTGTTTCCTCACACTATATTGCCACTTTTAGTTGGACGAGATAAATCTATCAAAGCTATAAAAGAGGGAATTGATAACTATAATCAGATGATTTTTTTAGTAACTCAAAAAAATGAGAATGAGCAAAATCCTGGACCAGATGATATTTATACAGTTGGCACAATTGCACATATTGTTAAAATGATTCAATCAGGAACAAATGCAACAAAAGTTATTGTTGAGGGTATTGAGAGAGCACGAATTGAGTCCTATTGTGAAGGAAATGGTGAAGGATTTTTTAGAGTTAAACTCTCAAAAATTGAACAAACTAAAGGAAGTGATGATGTAAAAAAACAGGCATATATGAGATCTCTTTTAGCCACATTTAATGAGTATGCTCAATTCAAAGATAATATCCCTTCTGAAATTATAATGTCTGTAAAATCGGTTCATGACTACTCAAAACTTATTGATATCATAATTGCAAATATTGATGTTAAATTAAAATCTAAACAGCATATTTTAGAGATTTTTGATCCACTTGAAAGAATGGATGCTCTATTAAAATTAATCCGTTCAGAGATTGAGATTCTAAAACTTGAGAAAAAGATAAGTGATGGAGTTAGAGATAGAATAGAGATTAATAGAAAACGGATGTTTTTAAATGAACAGATGGAGGTTATAAAAAAGGAGCTTGGATCTGAAGATGAGTATAATGCTGAAATAACAGAGCTTAAAAAAAAGGTAAAGGCTAAAAAAATGCCAAAAGAGGCAGAATCAAAAGCACTTGAGGAGTTAAAGAAGATGAGATATATGCCTCAAATGTCATCCGAGGTTTCTGTTATTCGTGGTTATATTGATTGGCTTATATCTATTCCTTGGACTGAATCCACAAAAGAGATAACAGATTTAAAACAGGCTGAAAATACTCTTAATGAGGAGCATTTTGGAATTGAGGATGTTAAGGAGAGAATATTAGAGTTTTTAGCTGTTAGAACATTAACAAAATCTCAAAAAGGCTCAATATTATGCTTTGCTGGACCTCCAGGGGTTGGTAAAACATCTCTTGCAAAATCAATTGCTCGTGCAACAGATAGAAAATACGTTAGAATGGCTTTTGGTGGTCTTAAAGATGAATCAGAGATTCGTGGTCATAGAAGAACTTATGTTGGAGCAATGCCAGGTGGAATTATACAATCTATGAAAAGAGCAGGAACAATAAATCCTGTTTTTTTGCTTGATGAGATAGATAAAATTGGAGTGGGATTTCAAGGAGATCCATCCTCTGCTCTTTTAGAGGTTTTAGATCCTGAACAAAATAGCACTTTTAGAGATAACTTTTTAAGTGTTGATTATGATTTATCAAAAGTTTTATTTATTGCAACTGCAAATGATATTCAGAATATTCCACATGTATTAAGAGATAGATTAGAGATAATATATCTCTCTGGATACTCAGAGGAGGAGAAGTTTGAAATTGCTAAAAATTATCTTATCCCAAAAGCAAAAGAGGGAA
Organism: Anaeromyxobacter dehalogenans; assembly: GCA_020718465.1. Classification (GTDB taxonomy): domain Bacteria; phylum UBP6; class JAFGXH01; order JAFGXH01; family JAFGXH01; genus JAFGXH01. The sequence continues at coordinate 4,201 of DYRY01000054.1, forward strand.
ATGGTTTAGGTGGATTTAAAATTTTATTTAAAGATAAAGCTCTAATAACAATGGTTCATAACTATACGAATGAGTCTGGTGTTAGAAGTTTAGAGCGAATTATATCTAAAATTTTTAGAAAAATAGCCAGAAAAATACTCTCTAGTAATAAAATAAAAGAGGATGATAAAGTAGTAATATCTGAAAAAGATATATCTACATATTTAGGAGTTCCAAAATATTTTCATGAAGAGAAAGAGGAGTTCTCTCTTGTTGGTGTTGCTTCTGGATTAGCATGGACTCCAGTTGGTGGTGATATTCTAAAAATTGAGGTAATTTGTGTTCCAGGAAAAGGGAATATTCAAATAACAGGTAAATTAGGTGAGGTTATGGTTGAATCTGCAAAAGCTGCCCTCACTTATGTTCGATACTATGCCTCCAAATATAATCTACCAGAGGGATTTTATGAGAAAAATGATATTCATATTCATGTTCCTGATGGTGCAATTCCTAAAGATGGTCCCTCTGCTGGTATAACAATATCAACGGCAATTCTATCAGCATTAACAAATCGTCCTGTGAGACATGATATTGCAATGACTGGAGAGATATCTTTAAGAGGTGAAGTTTTACCAATTGGAGGCTTAAGAGAGAAGCTTATGGCTGCTATTCGTTCTGGTATAACAACAGTTATTATTCCACAAAAAAATCAAAAAGATTTAAAAGAGATACCTAAAAATATTGTCTCAAAGCTTACAATTATAGCTGTGAAACAGGTTAAAGAGGTTTGGGACATTGCTCTTGAGAAATTATAATATATTTAGTTGAAAGAAAATAAATAAATAGAGTAAAAAAATCATTTTAAATAGTAATGATAAAATTGAAATAGTTACAAAAAAATGATAGTATCTCTTTTTTGGAGAGTACTCTTATGAAAAAATACCATTTTATTATTGCAGGTGGTGGAACAGGAGGGCATCTATTTCCTGGATTAGCTTTTGCAAAATATATAAAAAAAAGATATCCAGAAAGTAATATACTATTTATTGGCACAGAAAAAGGAATTGAGTTCACAGAGGTTCCAAAACATGGCTTTGAACTAAAATGTATTGATATTTCAGGGATAAAAGGCAAAGGAATTAAAGAGAAATTTAAGGCAATTTTTAAAATTCCATCATCAGTTAATAGTTCCCTAAAAATACTACACAGCTTTCAACCAGATGCAGTTATTGGGCTTGGTGGATATGCCTCTGGACCACTTCTTTTAGCCTCTTGGATTGGAAACTATCCTGCTTTTATTATGGAACAAAACTCCATTCCTGGTTTAACAAATCGATTTCTTTCAAGAATTAGCCATAAAGTTTTTACCACATTTAATTACTCTCATAACTACTTTCCATCTGGAAAATCTATAAAAACTGGAAATCCTGTTAGAGATGAGATTCTATCAATTAAACAAAAAATACATGATAAAGATAGCTTTTCAGTTTTAGTTTTTGGAGGAAGTTTAGGTGCAAAAAAGATAAATGAAGTTATGGTTGATGTTACTAAACAGTTGCCTAATATAAAATTTATACATCAAACAGGAAAATTAACTTATGATATAGTTAAATATAGTTATAAATCAAAAAAGATAGATAATGTTGAGGTAACAACTTTTATTGAAAATATGGCAGAAGCCTATCAAAATGCAGATTTAGTTATTTGTAGAGCTGGAGCAACATCCATATCAGAACTTCAGATAGCAAAAAAAGCATCAATATTAATTCCATTCCCTTTTGCAACAGATAACCATCAAGTCCTAAATGGAAAAGAGATGGAGATTGCAGAAGCCTCTATAATGATTGAGGAGAAAAACCTAACAGCAGATATTTTAGCTGAAAAAATATTATATCTTCAAAATAATTTAGAAACTCTTCAAAAAATGGAGAGTAAATCTGCCTCTCTTGCTATAGAGAATAGTGCAGAAAGAATTTTTGAGGAGATTTCAAAATACATATCTGATAAATAGTAAAAATCAAATTGTTTTTATTTTTTGATAAAATCAAAAAGTTTTTCAAGATAATCAACTCTCATAACATCAATAAGAAATTCTTTTCCATAATCATTTGATTGAGTATAACTCAATACAAAATATTCACACCAAGCATTAATTATCTCTTTAAATGTATGAAAAGCACCATCAACAAAATTTTCTGATGAGGCATTGAGTATAACATTTAGAGCTGTTATTGTACTTGAGTTTCCTTTTTGAAGTATCTCTTTTTCAAGTTGAGACTCAACCTCTTTTTTTAACTCTATAAATTTTGATTCATCAAAAACCTCAATTTTGTAACTATCCATAAGCATATAGATAATTCTTACTTGAGGATAAAGCATCTCTAAATCGGTTGCAAAAAAATCTTCACAATCAAGAACATATTTCACAGATAAACATGTAAAATCAAATAATTTTCTTCTACTTTGCCCCCATTTTTTTATCCAATTTTCAATAATTTTCTCTAAATCCTCAATAGAGATAACATCAATTGGAACCCATTTTTGAAGTGATTGATATATAAATTGTGAATCATGTGAAAAAAGTGGTAGATGTTCATACCATACTCTATGATTGCAATCATTTAAAATATTTTTTATTTTGGTAAGCTCATCATTTGTAAAAAACATCTCTATCCTATAAATAGTAAAAATAAAAAATTAATAAAAAATAGTTTACTATAATTTATTTTGTCTCATCAATGAGTTTTTGGAGTAGTAGATAGCTTTTAAAACTCTCCTGAATCATCATATAAACCGTTTCAAATGGTAAATCTAAATCAATCAAATTCCATAAAAACTGATAACCATAAACTCTTTCTTCCTCATCTAGTTGTTGCCAAGAGTCATTAAATATTAATTTTGAAACAGTTGAACCAAAATTTAGCAATTTATACTCTAATGATTTTAATTTTGAAAAGCTATTTTCACAATCTAAAATAGAGTCAACATGCACTTTAGGAAAATCCCAAGGTTTTAAAATTATCTCTGTTATGTATTGATTATAACTCTCTGCAACTGATATTATAAACCTGTTTTTAGGTAAATACTCAACACCTAATGTTTTTTTAAAGGAATCTATTAAATATAAAGTTGTAAGTGCACCTATTTTGTGTAGTAATCCAAGTGTATATAAATTACTATTTTTATAATTTAAATATGGAGCTAATTGAGATGATATAAGTGCTGTTAATGTTGAACGTTTCCATAAAAATTGGGCATATTCTGTTGAAAATGGTGTGTTTAGAAAACTATTTTTAAAATATAGAGTCATAATCATCATTGTTAATTCATCCATACCAATTCTTGATAATGCTTGATTAATGTCAACAATTTGATATGCTCCTCTATATGTAACTGAGTTAGCTAATTTTAAAATACTTAAAACTAAAAATGGGTCTGTTTTTACTAAATCAGATAGTTTTGATATACTCTGTTCATCATTTGATAGTTGAACTATTTTTATTGTTGTATCAGAAAATAGTGGAGTAGGAAATGAGTCTATTGAACCAAGGTTCTCAATATAATTTATAAATGCCATATCATCTCGACTCTGTTTATAAAAAGGATGATTTTGAGGAACTCTCTCTAATTCCTGCTTCAAATTGACATTTATTATACTGTTTCTTATACTCTCTATTAAAAATTCAATCTTTCTAGAATCCATACAAAACCTCTATTAATAGATAATTATAGAATCTTTTTTTAGAAAAAGCAATAAAACTAAATTATATTGTCAAAAAAAAAGAAAAGTTAAAAAAGCAGTTGTATTATAGTGAAAAATTTGCTATAAAAATTTCATTTGCAACCGTTTTTAACGGTAGAGAGTTCGTACTCTTTAAAAAAGGGGACAAAGTGGGGTTTTTAAAAAACATAATGGGAATGTTTTCAAGTGATTTGGCAATTGATCTTGGAACAGCAAATACTGTTGTATATGTTAAGGGAAAAGGAATTGTTATAAATGAACCAAGTGTTATTGCTGTTGAAACAGGAAGTACTCGTCTAAAAGCTGTTGGTAGTGAAGCTAAAAAGATGCTTGGAAGAGTTCCTCATAATATTCAGGCAATTCGCCCTCTAAAAGATGGAAAAATCTCTGATGTTGATATGGCAGAGGAGATGTTAAAATATTTCATACGAAAAGCTCACAATAGAAGTATGTTAATTCATCCACGAGTTATTATCTCTGTTCCATCACAAATCACAAAAGCTGATAGAGATATTGTTAAGCGAGCAGGAAGAACAGCTGGAGCAAGAGATGTTCAACTTGTTGATGAACCACTTGCGGCTGCCATTGGGGCTGGCTTACCAATTAATGATGCAGGTGGAAATCTTATTGTTGATATTGGTGGTGGTACAACAGAGGTTGGTCTGATATCTCTTTCAAATATTGTTTATAGTTTCTCCGCTAGTGTTGGTGGGGACAAAATGAATGAGAGTATTGTTGATTATATTAGAAAAACTAAAAATATTGAAATTGGTGAAAATAGTGCAGAACAGATAAAAATTGAGCTTGGAACTGCTGTTAAAACTGATATTATAAAAGAGACTCAAATAAGAGGTCAACATATAATAAGGCATATCCCTCAAACAGTAACAATAAACTCCGATGAGATTAAAGAGGCCTTAGAAGGAACTGTTCAAGAGATTGTGAATGCCATTATGAAAGTTCTTGATAAAACTCCACCAGCATTAGCTGGTGATATAATGGAGAGAGGAATTGTTATAACTGGTGGTGGTGCTCTCCTAAATGGTTTGGATAAAGTTATTCGTAATAAAACAGAGGTTCCTGTATCTGTTGCAGATAATCCACTTTTGAGTGTGGTTATGGGAGCAGGAAGAATGCTTGATGATATTCATTTTTTTAGAAATGTAATAACCTGATTAACTTTTTTCATTATTAAATATAGAGATTATAAATGTTAAAAGTTGTCAAAATAATAGATTTCTGGGTATTTGTTTTACTACTACAACTTATACTTTTTCATGTTTCAATAAAAAAAAATCCATTATATACCCCTATTTATATTGTAACAACAAATAGTCAAGATTTTGTTTCATCTGTTTTAACATCAACATCTATGTTTTTTAAAAGTTACTCAGAGATCACAAAAGTTAAAAGAGATAATCAAAAACTACAAATGGAACTTTTAGTATATAAAATGAGTTATGATTTTTCTCAATATTTGTATAGAGAGTTGGAGAGTTTAAAAGAGAGTTTTAGTATTAAAAAAAACTATCTCTCTCTTAGTCTTGTTCCAATAAAACAGATTCAAAATGAGTCAATACAATATAAGAATATTATTATTGCAAAAAGTATCACAAATGATAAACTAAAACTAGATCAAGGGGTTATAACATCTGATGGAGTAGTTGGAATAATCTCAAATGTATCTGATGATGTGATAACGATTCTGCCAATAACAAGTTTAAAAAGCTCTATTCCTGTTTGGATTGGAGAAGATAAAACATTTGCATTTATATCTGGGAATAACTCTGAAAATGAGATGATATTAAAGCTTAAATATGTTGAGGATGGAAAAAATATTGAGGTTGGTGAAAATATTATAACAAATGGATTTGATGATATTTTTCCAGAGGGAGTTTTTATTGGAACTGTTAAAAAAATTATACCACAAAAAAATAGTCTATTTTTAACAGTTATTGTAACTTATCCACGCCACATATATAACAGTAAATTTCTTTATGTTATTAAAAACAAATAAGAAGTAAAATTACTCTGTTCTCTCTTTAAGTTTTTTTGCAATTTCAATGTTTTTAAGTGGCATTGAAAAAAATATAACATATTTTATACTTTGAAAAAGTGCAAAAAATAGAATCCAAGCACTATTTAATATGGCTAGTAAAATTCCATATTTCAAAAAAATAGAGGTAAAAAAACTAAAAGCAATAAACATCAAAATTGTTTCAAGAGCAAAATCAAAAGGTTTCTCCATTTTATTCATTATAATAGAGAAAATAATAGTTACCCATAAAAGATATTGACGTGGAATCCATTCACTATAAGTTAAATTTTCAACACCTCCAATGATAAAATATGAGACAACTCCTATTAAAATAGCTGATAGGATAGTTGGAATTAAAAGAAAAGTTTTAAAATGTTTTTGGGAGTAAAGATAAAGAGAGTAGAGTGTTCCTAAAAAGAAAAGGGTTGTGTGAAAATATATCACACCACTATCAACCAGCTCAGGTATATCCCTTATAAAATAGAAAATTAAAGACAACAGTAGTAAAAAAAGTGAAGCAATAAGCTCTTTGTGCTTCATAGCACCTCCTTTTAAAATTTAGTAAAGTTTTGAAATAGATCATTTATCATCCAAAACACCTTACCCATTATTTACTATATTTTTAAAATTTGTCAAATGTTTTTTTCATATTTCATGTTTTTTATTCACATAAAAAACATAGTTAATTTTTAAATTAAAATATTTTTTTAAAACAGATATCTTTTTCACAAAAAAATAGCATGTTTTTTAATAAATCTATCTTGACAAATAAAATAAAACAAAATAGAGTATCCCCCTATTTGGTGAATTTTGGAGATTAAAATGAATCAAAAAATATCAGTGGAGATAAAATCGGAGGTATCTCCTCTTGAGGCTGTTATTGTTCATACACCTGGAGCAGAGATTGAAAATATGCGTCCTCATGATGCAGAAAGAGCACTTTATAGTGATATTTTAAATCTTTCGGTTGCAAAAAAAGAGTACTCTCAATTTAAGGGAGTTTTAGAGAAACATGCCTCTGTTTTTGAGGTAAAAGAGCTTTTAGAAGATATATTACAAAATCCAAAAGTTAAAAATCTATTAATTGAAAGGGTTTGCTCAATTGAAAATAATTTTGAAATTCAATCGCATCTTGAAAAAATGGAACCAAAAATATTAGCTCAATCTTTGATTGAGGGGGTTATTCTTCCAATAACAACATTCACCCGTTATCTTTGTGATGATAGATACTCTCTTACTCCACTTCACAACTTTTTTTTCACAAGAGATGCCTCAATATCAGTTGGAAATGAGGTTTTTATTGCTCCAATGGCAAATAAAGTAAGAATGAGAGAGGCAATAATAATGGAGGCAATATTTGATTATCATCCAAATATATCAACAAAAACAGTCAATCCATATAGTCAAAAAAAATTTTTTAATGATAAAGAGTTTCAAAACTCTGCAATAAAATCAACTAAAAAGGGGAAATTATCTTTTGAGGGTGGTGATATTCTTGTTGTAAGAGATGATGTTTTAGCTATTGGAGTGGGGGTAAGAACAACATCACAAGGGATTGATTTTATTTTAGAGCATTTTAGAAAGCAGAATAAAAAACAGCATATTATAATTCAAGAGTTACCAGAAACTCCAGAGTCTTTTATCCATTTGGATATGGTTTTTACACTTCTTGATAGAGACAAATGTATGATTTTTGATCAACTTTTATTAAGACATAATCGATATCAAACATTTCATATTGAGATAACTGGTGGAAAAGTGGCTTTTCATGAAGAGGAGAATATCTTGATTGCTCTAAAAAAATTGGGAATAGAGCTTGAACCAATCTCTTGTGGTGGTTTTGATCCTTGGACTCAAGAGAGAGAGCAGTGGCATAGTGGAGCAAATTTTTTCTCAATGGCACCAGGGAAGATTGTGGGTTATGGTAGAAATATCTACACACTTGAGGCTCTTTCTCAGGCTGGATTTGAGATTTTTAAAGCAAAAGATATTATTGCAGATAAAATAGATCTATCAAATTACTCAAAATATGTTGCAATTATTGAGGGTTCAGAACTCTCAAGAGGTGGTGGAGGATGTCGTTGTATGAGTATGCCCATAAAAAGGGATGAATCATTTTAATATTTCTTTACAATTTATTGACATAAAAATAAAATAATATATAATTTTTTTTCTTTGGAAAAAAGATAAAAAAAATAACACTCTTATTATGAGGTTAAAATGAATTTTTACAGATTTTTAAATCTTTTACTCTTAATTTTTTTTGTATCTTGTGGAGCTTCATCAAAAGTGAATACAAAAAGTGACTCAAATAAAAATAATTTAAAAAAAAATGATATTATAATTGAATCTTTAGAATCAATTATGGTTGGTTTAGAGAGTGGAAAAGAGATGAGTTTTGTTATTTTAGGCTCAAATTCTAAATATATAACTGAGTTAGAGGTTATTTATAGTGAAAAAAAAATAAAAACAAAAATTGATTTCTCATTTGATGCTCCTCTTGTTTTTTATGTGCTAAATTCAGATGATAAAATATTATGTGATTTGAAAAGTAAAGCATTTTTGAAAGATGGTGGAGTCTCTTTTATATGTACTCTAAAAGAGAAAGATGTTTATACTCTTGCAAAATCAAAACAACCAATAAAAACAGAGTTTGTTTCTATTCGAAACAAAAGAAAACAGTCTGATTTTGGTTTTATTGAAACAAAAGAGATTATAAAATTTAAAAAATTTTTAAAAACAATCAATCCTGATTATCCAATTTAAACAAATTGTATTTCTGATTTTAAAGAAATTCAAAAAATGCCATATTTTTGAATTTATCGAATTTTATAACCACAATATTTACAAAATTTTCCTTCTGCATCAATAGGTTTTCCACAAGAGGCACAAAATTTTATTAAATCATCTCTATTTTCAGTAGAAATATCTTTTTTTTCTGAAAAGCTATTGTTTTCTTTAAAATTATCCTCTATTTTTTTATCTTTTTCAGAAAAAATATCTTTTATTTCAGAATTTTTTAAAGAATCAACATATTTTTTAAGATTTTCAAATATTTTTGCATCAATCTCATCAAAATTATCTTGATTTTCTGTGTTTAAAATAGATTTATCGTGAGATTCTCTCTGTTTATCGAAGTTTTCAGACTTATTTGACCGCCCCATCAAAAAAATAAGTGAACTCAGAATCGTAATTGTTGCCGAAATCCATAACCAAACCATAAATGGATTAATATACACCCTTAAAAGTGCAATATTACTCTCTTGGTCAACCCCCTCAACAACAATATAAACATCTCTAAGTAAATTTACATCTAATGAGGCCTCTGCTGATATTCCACCAATTAAATTGAAAAAATACCTCTTTGATGGCGATAAATTACCAATTTTTTCTCCCGATTTTGAGAGTGTTATCTCTACTATTAACTCTTCATAGTGATTTTTATTAATTTTCTTAGTTAATTTGTCAAAACTAAATTTATACTCATTAAAACTAAATTTTTCACCCTCTTTAACTTTATATTGCCTCTCTTTCTGATATAATGAGCCTAATGCACCAATAAAAAAGAGTGCAACTCCAATATGAACAATATATCCACCATATTTTCTCTTATCTTTTAAAAAACCTCTCCTAAAATCGGAAAAAGTTAAAATAACTGTTTGTGTAACAAAAAATATGGTGATTGGTGTGTTGATAGATTTGATTGAGATAACAAAAAATAAGATAGTTGTAACTAAAAGTGATACAATAGTTGATATTATGATTTTCCCTTCTATTTTGAGAGGAGTTTTCCATCGAGCTAACGGAGTTAAACCCATAAGAATCAAAATAAGAATCGCAATAGGAACAAAAGCTTTTGTGAAAAATCCATTTGATAAACTAAATTTAAAAACTGTTGGAGCAACAGTTCCAAACAAAACAACAACAAAAGCAACTAAAAATAGAGTGTTTGAAAGAAAAAACATCCCCTCTTTTGATGTTAAAAACTGAATTTTTAACTCTTTTTCAACTTTTTTATAGTTTTTTATAAAAAAATATAGATAAAAAACAGTAATAAAAAAGATAAATAGTAAAAAGTAGCTTCCAATTGATGACCGAGAGAATGCATGAACTGAATCAATAACCCCAGAACGAGTTATGTATGTTCCAAATATTGTTAAAATATATGTTAATAAAATCCAAAAGTAACTCCATTTTGGAAAATATCCTCCTTTTTTATAAGCAGAAAGTGAATGAATTAATGCTGTTGATGTTATCCAAGGCATAAATGAGGAGTTTTCAACAGGATCCCAAGCCCAAAAGCCTCCCCAACCAAGCTCTGTATAGGCCCAAATAGAGCCTAAAACATTTCCAGCAGTTAAAAATATCCAACTTGAAATACTCCATCTGCGAGATTTTTCAGACCAATCGGAAATTAATCCACCACTAACTAAAGTTGCAAAAGAGTAGGCCAATGTTATCCCAAAACCTGTATAACCCATATATAAAAGTGGTGGATGAAGAAGCATTGAGATTGTTTGAAGCTGTGGATTCATCCCAGCCCCCTCTTTTGGAACAAAATCGGGAAAAATCTCAAAAGGATTTGATTTTAAAACAACAACAGAGATAAAAAACAGCTGAATTAAATTAATAAAAATATAAATTATATCTACTATTTTACTATTTTTTCTCTCTTTAAATAAAAAAACTAAATTATATATTGATATTAAAAATAACCAAAATAGTAAACTTCCCTCCTGTCCACCCCAAAGAGCAACCATTCGATATAAAAGTGGCATTGTGGAGTCGGAGTAGTTTGCAACATATTTTATACTAAAATCATTTGATATAAAGGCAAACTCTAATATTAATATTGATAATATTATAAAACCAATAGATAATAGATTTAAAAATCTAAAAAAATCTAATTTAGGATTTAAACTATAGTTATTAACTTTTACTTTATAAAATAGTGCAATAATAGTTGCTATTGAGAAAAAAAATGCTATGTAAATTGATAAAACTCCATAAAAAGCCAACTTATCCTCCATATATAAAAACAGCTTATATTCTATATATTTTAGATTAATAAAACAACTAAAAAATAGTCTGTTTTTTCTGTTTAGAACTATTTATATTATAAAAATACAAATAGAAAACTACTATAAAACTATTTATATTATAAAAATACAAACAGAAAACATTAAAGTTTAAAATCTATTTTAATCTTGACTTTATAGGAAAAAAATATATAATTTACCAGTCAACAGCTGGATATTATCCAGAACTATTAAAAAAAGGGGGTCAATTCGATGAAAAAGCTTAAATCGAAAGAGTTAAAACCTCTCGAAGTAAGAGTAGAGAATGATAACGTTGAACGTGCAATATCTACACTTAAAAGAAGAATGGCAACAGAGGGTGTTTTAAAGACATTAAAACAGAAACGTTACAATGTTAAACCTGCAATTGCTAATAAAGTAAAAAGCCTTGAGGCAGAAAGAAGACGTCGCAAAGAGCGTAAAATGAGAACAAACTAAAAAAAGGCCGTGAAAACGGCCTTTTTTCTTTTATATCCTCTAAAAAAGAGTTGAATTATTAAGTTAAAAAGAGTAATGTATCCCTTTTAGGTTTAGGAAAATAATGAGTACAATTGGTTTTCGTGATTTTGGATTAAGTGAAGAGATGATTAAGGCATTAGAAGAGAAGGGATTTGTAACTCCAACAGAGATTCAAATTAAAGTTATCCCAGAACTTCTAAAAGAAAGATGTGATTTAATAGGTCAAGCACAGACTGGAACTGGAAAAACAGCTGCTTTTGCAATACCAATTCTTGAAAAAATTGATAGAGATGGCAATGTTAAAGCTCTTATTCTTGCACCAACAAGAGAGTTAGCAATTCAGGTCTCAGATGAGATATATACACTAAAGGGTAAGAAAGAGTTAAGAATAATGCCTGTTTATGGTGGTCAATCAATAGACCAACAGATTAAAAAAATTAGAAAAGGAGTTGATATTATTGTTGGTACTCCAGGTAGAATTATGGATTTAATGGAGAGAGGTATACTTTTTGTTAATGATCTTGAGTATTTTGTACTTGATGAGGCTGATGAGATGCTCAATATGGGATTTATTGATGATATTGAGAAAATTTTAGAAGAGACAAATGAGAATAAAAAGATGTTATTTTTTTCTGCAACAATTCCAGAATCAATTTTAGAGATTGCACATAAATATATGTCTAAACCAAAAGTAATTAAAGTTGATTCAAGAGAGTTAACAACAGATTTGACAGAACAGATCTATTTTGAAGTAAAAGAGGAGGATAAATTTGAGGCACTTTGTCGTGTTTTAGATTTTAAATCTGATTTTTATGGAATAGTTTTTTGCCAAACAAAAATTGAATCAGATGAGATTGCTCTTAAGTTAAAAGAGAGAGGATATGATGCAGAAGCTCTTAATGGTGATTTATCTCAAGCAATAAGATTAAAAATTTTAGGTGAATTTAAATCTAAAATAGTTAGAATTCTTGTTGCAACTGATGTTGCCTCAAGGGGTCTTGATGTTCAAAATCTAACACATGTTATAAACTACTCTATTCCACGAGAAGCAGAGTCTTATGTTCATAGAATAGGTAGAACTGGTCGTGCAGGTCAAAAAGGGATTGCAATAACATTTGTAACACCCAAAGAGAGTTTCTCTATACAGAAAATTCAAAGAGTAACAAAAACAGACATCAAAAAAGAGCAAATTCCAAGAGTTCAAGAGGTTATTAGAGCAAAAAAAGAGTTACTTTATGCTTGTGTTCAAGAGATTTATAAAGAGGATGATCATAAAAAATATCTCTCAATTGCAAAAGATTTACTTTCTTCTTTAACCCCTGAAGATGCAGTTGCTGCTCTTTTAAGACATTTTTATGATGATGATTTTCTTCCTGAAAACTATACAGAGATTGAAGAGGTTAAGTTTACATCAGAAGAGAAAATTCGTTTATTTGTTGCTCTTGGTAAAAATGATGGTTTTACCCCAGTAAAACTTCTTGATTTACTAAATCAAAAAGCTAAAACACCTGGAAGAAAAGTTAGAGATATTAAAATCTTTGATACATACTCTTTTATAACTGTTCCTCTTCAAGAAGCGGAGTATATTATGAAAGCATTTAACAAACCTGGTAAATCAGCTAAACCAATTGTTGAAAAGGCTTCTCCAAAATCAAGTTCTGATAAAAGTGAATCTAAATTTTTTGAAAAAAAAGAGAGTTCAAAGTCAAATCCTGAAAAATCTGAATCTAAATATTCAGATAGAGATAAATCAAGAAGAAGTTCAGATAAATATGACTCTAAACAGTCCGAAAGAGATAGAACAAAAAGAGTTTATGATAAAAACAACACAAAAACAGCTCCCAAAAAAGATTATCAAAATAAACATTAAAAATAATTTTAACTTAAATTAAATTTTTAAATCAAAATAACATTAGTTTTACAATCTAAAGTATTTTATATATATTTTTTATATAAATTTACTCTAAAGTTATTTTACTTTGATAAAAAAACATGGAATTTACTCTAAAGTTTTCTTACTTTGATTAAAAAAACATGGAATTTACTCTAAAGTTATTTTACTTTGATAAAAAAACATGGAATTTACTCTAAAG
>DYRY01000055.1 GCA_020718465.1 Anaeromyxobacter dehalogenans
TTGACAAATTTTTTATATCCATTATAATATTTTTTGTTATATATACTGTTTTTTTGTAGAATATTTTTATTTTTTTTTAATTTATAGGAGGATTATGAGAAGAATTTTTTTGATTTTGTTATCTTTTTTTATAATATATTTTGCTTTTACAGATATTTTAAAAGCATCTGAAGATAATTTTGAAGTTGGTGTTTTATTTGGTTTTTACACATCAAATGGACCATATTTAGAGATTAAAACATCAGAAAATAGTGCAGTAAGAGGCTCTTTTTTCTATATAAAATCTAATAATGATGAAAAAAGTTATTATGAAGTTAAAACCTCTATTATTTTAGAGATTTATAAAGAGAGATTAACAGAATTTTATACAATTTTTTCTTCGATGTACTCAAAAATACCAACATTAACTGAAAATGATTGTGCTGAATCAGAAAATTGTGGTGATAATATTTATAATTTTTTTGGAGGTGGAGTAGGAGCAGGATTTAAGTTTAAATATTTTAAAGCACCAATAATTATTTGTGAGTTTCATTTAAATTTATTAAAAGATATTGATGAAAATAGATTTTTTATTCTTCCTACTGTTGTTTTGGGAATTGGATTTGATTTTTAATATATTTTAGGAGAGTTTATGAGATTTTTATATATAGTTTTAATTTTTTTTATAATATCCACTCAATCTATTTTTGCAAACAGTAGTAATGAAAATGATTTATCATTTTCTGTTCATCTTGGAGCTTCAAAAGGATGTGGATTTGGTTTAACTTATAATATTTTTGATAATATTGATATAACTATTAATACAGTTCCTATTTTTGAGTTTGGAGATAGTAAAAAAGATTTTTTACTTTTTGGATTATCTATTGATTACTATGTTTTTAGTTCAGATCATGGATTATATTTTACTTTACCAAGTGTTGTTTATAATTATTCTGATTTTGCTACTATTTTAAGTGGTGGATTTGGATACAAACAATCTCTTGATGAAAAAACATATCTATCATATAGTTTAACTGCTGGTGTATTAATTGAAAAATATGATTCAGAGTATAGATTTTATCCAATTATATCTCCTGGATTAACATTTGGTTATATTTTCTAAAACAAAAAAAAACATAGAAAAATATTGCTATTTCAGAAAAACAACCATCAAAATAGAAGTGAATATTGATTTTATAATTTAGGTATAATTTTTAGATTTTTCTAAACTCTATCCATAATATATTCAGATATAAATTTTGGAGTTTCAGTGCTAAAACCAACAACATCAAACATATTTGCATCTGTTGGGTCTGCAATTGAGAAATTATTTGATACCATTCCAGCTGTTATAAGTTTTGAACGATTTCCTGTAAAACCTCTATACTCTTTTATTGCTTGAGATGGATGTATTTTTCCAAACCAAGTCTCATTATCTGTGTAAATAATAAAGGCATCAACTTCATGAATTTTATTCTCTTTTGCATAAACCATTGGTAATGCACAATCGGTTCCACCAAATGGAATTGAGTTTGTTTTATGAATAATTTGGTCTAATCTCATTTTTGGAGTTACATCAATGTCAACAAGTTTATCAGAAAATGCTTTTATTATATAATTTTTCTCAACTTTTGCTGTAACTAATGCAAGGGCCATTGAGGCAACTCGTGGAGTTAAAATAGAACCACTCATTGAATATCCACCCATAGAACCAGATACATCAATTGCTAACATAAGTTTTTTATTTGTTGGCTCAACTGTTTCAAATGAGAGATAAAAAGAGTCATCAAGTGCATCAACAATTTTAGAGACTTTATTCCAATTTAAATTTCCTTTTATCCCATGACCTAAGTTGTAAGTATAAAGTGCATCAAGAATTTGAAGTGGGTGAAGCCTAGCTTTTTTTATATTCTCTTTTTTTGTAATAAGAGATGTGATATAGTTTATTGCATCTAAATTATTATTATTAAGATATCCAGAGGCAGAAAAAGAGCCAAGAGATCTAATTAGTGATGTTAATCCTAAATTTGGAAGAAGAGCCTCAATTACATTTGGTTTATTTAAAAATTGAGTAGGAATCATCTCTCTTGTGAGTTTATATTCATATAAAAGAGATATAATCTCTTTTTCTGTTTTTGCCTCTTTTGCTTTTTCAAATCCTTCAACAATTTTTAAAGTTTCAAAATCCGATATTGATATCTCATTTTTTTTACTCTCTTTTTTTGTTGCATAATAAAACAGTAAATCTCTATCTTTTTCCTCTGTTTTGATGTGATTTAAACGAAGTAAATCTCTATGAGACCAACCATCTCTACTTTGATATTTTACTGTTTGAAATGCTAAATCTTTAACAGACTGTTTTAGATACCAATTTGTAAAAATCTTTTTAACATATTTTCCCCAACCTCTTAAATCTTTTAAATATTGGGCAAGTTTAAATATGTGTGTTCCTATTCGGCAGATTTTACCAACATTTTCAACAGCAAACTCTTTATCCTCATTTGTTCCATAAGTTAAAACAAGAGCTAATGTAAATATTGCATAATCATTTTTTCTTGCTTTACCCTCAAAGGATACAGAGATAGCCTCTTCAAGAGCCTCTTTTCCACCCCCTTTTTTTATAAAATTCATAATAGAGTTAGCATTTTTTATTGTTAAATCTTTTTCACTTTCATAATATGAGCCATCCTCTGTTCCTAAAATTAGAAATCTTTTTAACTTTTTTTTATTTGTTAAAGAGAAGGAGTAACCACCTGCATTATTTTTCTCCATGATATCTTTCTTTTCTGGAATTGGTTGAGTTTGAGGTGTTTTCTTATTATTAAAATGTTTTGTTAACATCTGAATTTCCTATTATTTTGGGGTGGTTTTATATCCAATAAAAATAGCCGGAGTGGGCATCGAACCCACAACCTAGGCATCCATAGTGCTAACCCAACAAATTCGGTCTTTATGACAAGTTGGATGCTGGGAGAACTTGCTCTACCATTTGAGCTATCCGGCCAAAATTTTTACACTTTCTGTTTTTTCAGTAAAAATATAAAAAATCATAAAATCATTTACACTTTCTGTTTTTTCAGTAAAAATATAAAAAATCATATTTTTGTAAAAATGTGAAGATCAGGATTTGAACCTGAATCACCACCCTGAAGTTAACCAAATATCATCGGTCTTTATGACAAGTGGTGAATTTGGAAAGGCATAAGCCAAGTGGTATCCTAAATTTAGACGACCTTCACATTCTTTAATTCTCAATCTTTTATTCATAAAAGTCAAGAAAAAAGTGAAAATTAGGGGTAATATTTTAGTATTATTAAAAATATAAAAATTAAATTATTACAAAAAATGTTATATCATCTTGTTTTTTATTTTCTCAATCTCTTCAATTGAAAGCTCTGTTATCTCCAAAACATCTTCAATAGAAGAGCCTTTTTTTAACATTCTTTTTGCAATTTCAATTAATTTTAATCTCTCCCCCTCTATTTTTCCTTTCTCAAACTCTTTTTCCCAAATATGGTCTAATGTAAGTGAATACATATCTCCCTCCATATTAAAATTATCTATTAAATCTAAAACATCTTTTTTTAATATTGATAATATTTTTAATAATTATTTTTTATAATTTTAGAAAAATATTTAGGTAGTTATTAATTGTTACTCAACTTCATCTGCAATTGAGTCATCAATTTCAAAATTTGCATAAACATTTTGAACATCATCACAATCCTCAAGCATGTTTATTAATTTTAAAACATTATTTGCCTCTTTTACATCTGTGAGTGTGACGTTGTTTGCTGGAATCATTGAGAGAGTTGCCTCTTCATAAGTGATTTTATTTTCATCAAAGTAGTTTTTTACCTCTTCAAATGATGTGTAGTTACAAAGAACTTGAAAATAGTCTCCTTCATCTACTAAATCATCAGCACCAGCATTTAACATGTGTTCCATTAAAACCTCCTCTGAACAAACAGATTTAGGAATTAAAAATGAGCCTTTTTTGGAGAACATCCAAGCAACACTTCCAGATTCACCAAGATTCCCGCCAGAACGAGAGAAGGCATGTCTTATTTCTGATACTGCACGATTTTTATTATCTGTTAAAACATCAAGAATAACAGCAACTCCACCTGCACCATACCCCTCATAAACAAGCTCAAGATAAATTGCCCCACCAGATTCACCAGAGGCTTTTGATATTGCTCTTTTAACATTATCTAAAGGCATTGAGCTTGATTTTGCACTTAGCATTGCCATTCTAAGCCTTGGATTCATATCCGGGTCAGGTCCCCCCAAACGAACTGCAACTGTAATCTCTTTGATAATCTTTGTAAAAACCTTACCTCTTTTTGCGTCTGCTGCACCCTTTTTGTGTTTAATTGTACTCCACTTATTATGACCTGACATAAAAAACTCCATAAAAACTCTCTTATTTTATCAAAACATTACTAAAGTTTCAACGATTTTTTTCTATTTTTCTATTTTTTTAATATTTTTCTTAATTTGTTTAATTTTTATATTTTTCAAAAATATTTAGAAAAATATTTTGCAATAAATTTTATCTATATAGCTAATAAAAATTAATATCTATTTGACATAAATTATTAGAAAATATAAAATCTATATTATTTTTGGAGTATTTTATGAAAAAAGTTTTTTTATTTATGTTTGTAACTATTTTAGCTATCTCTTGCAATAAAAAAGAGGAAGAAAAAGCTAAAGTAAAACAGGTTGATGTTATTGAAAATGTAAAAAAGGCGGGAGAGGTTAAAAAAGTTGATACTGTTGAGAAAAAAGCAGATACTAAAACATCTAAAATTGAGCTTGTGGTTAAAAAAGTGAAAGATGGAGTTGTTGAACTCTATACAAAAGATGAATCAGGTGAGAAACTTTTAAAATCAATTGATTCAGTTTATACAGAGCATTTTCACTACTCTGAGGTAAAAAATGAGAAACTTTTTATAATAAAAAGGGTAGGGGATACTGTTAATTGGAGTGATTGGAGTGATGAGCTTTGGGTTTTTGATAATGTAGCAAATAAGGATGGTAAGAAACTCTACTCTCTTCAAGGATTATCTTTTTCCGCTTCAGAAAATGGTGAAAAAGTGGCTGTAGTATCAGGTAAATCTATATTTATGGTAAATATTGCAGGTGAAACTTTAAAAGAGTTATCTATTTCAAAAGTTTTTGGAATTGCAGAGGAGGATGCTGAGAGTTATAACACATATCCAGAGGGCTGGAGTGCAGATTCAAAAACTTTTTGGATTGCAGGAAATCCAGAAGGAGTTTATGAGAAACTTGTAAAAATAGATTCTACTGATTGGAGTATAAAATCTATTGATGTACCAAAAGGAAAGGCAGAGTATCAATTTAATGTTTTAAAGGAGTTGTTAGTATATAGTGATATACCAAATTTTTTTGATGAGGATTCATTAAAAGATTTTCAAAAATCAAAAAAAGCGGTTAAACTTTATATTTTTAATCTATCAACAAACAAAACTGAAGAGATTGCAACTTCAGTTGCAAAACATTTTAATCCAACTTGGAAAGATTCCTCAACTTTGGAGTATGATAATCCAGAGGGAACCGATAGAAAAACATATTCAATCAAGTAAATCTATTTTTTCTTAATTAAAATTCCTTAATTATCTGTTTACACAATAAAAACCAAATTTATTAATAAAAAAACACAATAAACATATAAAATTAGTTTTTTTAAATGCTACAAGTTGATAAATTAACTCTACTTCTCTAAAAGTTTCTCAATATTTGTTAGTTTTAGCTCTTTAGCATAATCAAAAGGGGTTTTATTATTGATATCTTTATCTGTTTTTGAGACTTTTAATTCTAAAACTTTTTTAATAATAGTCTCATTTTTTCCTAAAATAGCCCAATGAAGAAGATTTTTTCCCTCACTATCTTTATGATTAATAGTTTTTACCTCTTTTGTTAGAAGAAGATTAAATATTTTCTCATCACCAACTCTTGCTGAAAGCATCAAAACACTCTGTTTTCCATTTAGAAGTTCATCAGGTGATGCTCCGTTATCTAAAAGAGTTGATATTGCATCTGGAGCATTACCATTAACAGCCCACATAAGTGCAGTTCCTCCATGAATATCTCTCATTGTGATATCAGCACCATTTTTTAAAAGATATTTGATAACCTCAACTTTATTTCCAAAAGCAGCACTCATAAGTGGAGTTCTGTCTCGAATATCTTTGCTATTAACACTCATTTTACTAGTTTTTATATATTTATCAACTTTGTAAAGGTCTCCTGTTTTAGATGAGTTCATTAAATCTAAAATAGAGTCTTGATCTATTTTATTTTTAATTTTATTTTCTGATTTTTTTTCATCTAAATTGATTTTTTTAGAAAAATCTAAACTCCCCTCTCCAAGCAGTGGAGAGGGGTTGGGTGTGAGGGTTTTTTCTGCTTTCTCATTAGTTTTTGAGTTTGTTTTAGTCAAATCATCTGAATTTTGATTCTTACTGTTTTTACAAGAGAGAAAAAAAAGAGAAATTACTGCAAATATAATAATTTTTTTCATATTATCCTCTAAAATTAATCAAGTTCAAGCCGTTTTCCTGCTTTAAGTGGAGTAAAAACATCATTTTCCATACCTTTTTTATGTAAATAGTTTTTTAATCTTTTAGGTCCATCTCCATACCCTTCATCAGCAAGAGGAAATGTGTCAAAATGTATTCCAATTGATTGTTGCGATTTAAGAATAATATGTGTTTCAACAGCCTCCTCTGGGGTCATGTGCTGTTTTTTCATAAACCACTCAGGAATATATGCTCCTATTGGAAGAAAAGAGAGTCTCATTGGACCAAACTTTTGAGCTATTTCATATATATGTGGACCAAAACCAGAGTCTCCAATAAAAAAAATATTATAATACAGAGATTGAACAATAAAGCTTCCCCAAAGTGTTTTATTTCTCCCAATTGCACCCCTTTTAGACCAATGTTTTGATGGAACAAAGTGAATTGTGATGTTGTTATTTGAAAAACTCTCCCACCAAAGAAGAGATTTAATATTTGAAACTCCATTTTTAATTAATATTTTATCAACCCCCTCTGGAACAATAAAAAGTGGTTTGAATTTTTTATTAATTTTGATTATAGATTTAATATCAAGATGATCATAATGGTCATGAGTTATAAGGACAATATCAATTGGTGGAAGCTTTTCAATTGGAACTCCTACCATTTGGACTCTTTTTGGACCAACAAAAGATAGTGGAACCGATTCAGGCCACTTCTCCTGCTTTCTTGTTATCATCCATTTAATAACATTATCATCAGTTGGATTATACTCCTCCCAAGGATAGAAAAATTCTCCATTTTTGTAGTAATTTAAATTCGATAATCTTCCCTGTTTCTCTGTCATACAACTACTAAGCAAAACAATCAAAGTAAAAAACACTATTACAATTAAATATATTTCAATTTTTTTAATAAAAATTAAAAAATATATTTATGAAAAAACACTATTTTTTTGACAAATAAAATGAAATTGAATATCATTATGTTTTTGTTTGGGGAATTTTATGAAAAAATTGTTGTATTCTACAATTTTTATATTTGCATGTACTATTTTTGGTAATGAAGCAGTTGAAAATGAATTAAATTCAGCAAAAAATTCACCTACCGATTATGAGTTGAATGTTGTTTTAAAAAATGAGAAAGAGCAGAAAGAGAATCGATTAATTCAGATAGTAACAGAGAAGGATTTGCAACATGCAAATAGTGGTTTCACAGGAGATATTTATCGTGAGGCAGGGGTTCATGTTCAACAAACAGCAGCAGGTCAAAGCTCACCTTTTATTCGTGGATTAACAGGTAGAGAAACACTTATTATGTTTGATGATATTAGAATTAATAACACAATTTTTAGAGGTGGTCCAAATCAATACTCTGCTATTTTTGATCCATTTTTGATTGGAAAAATTGAGGTTTTAATTGGTTCTGGCTCAACTCTTTATGGTAGTGATGCAATGGGAGGAGTTCTATCTCTTCAATCAAGAAAAGTTAAATCAGGTTTTAGAAGTGAACTCATCTATAATAGTGCAAATCAAGGTTTTACAGGAAGTGCATATTTTGGTGTTAAAGGTGGTGATTTTGGTGGTTATGTTCTAGCAACAGGAAATGATACATCAAGTATTTATGGTTCTGATGAGGTTGGTCGTCAGCCATATACCTCATTTCATTATGGTTCACTTTCATCAAAAATAGAGTGGAAAGAGGCAAATATTGGAACATTCACTCTATTTGGAAGCCACTTTACACAACTTGATGGTTATCGAACAGATAAATCAAAAATTGGTGATATTAGAACATTTCCAGAGCAAAATCACTCAATGTTTTATCTAAAACACAAATATTATAGTGAAAGTATAAAAACTCTTTTTCAAACAACTTTTGCATACCAAAATACTCTTGAGAAATATGAAAGAGTTAAAAATAAAGTTGTAACAGAGAGTACCAGAGATGATGTTGATCAATACTCTGTGAATTTTAGAGGAAATACATATTTTAATAACTTGATTTTTTATTATGGTTTAGAATTTAATCGAGATTTAGTTGATAGTACAGCACTTTCAACACCAAAATATCTTGATGATTCTGTTTATGATATCTATGGTCAATATCTAAAAGTTGACTATGTTTGGAATCAATTTATTTTTGGAGTTGGAGAACGTTTTACATATGTTTGGTTTCATGAAAATGAGGGAATTGAGTATAAAAATAGAAGTGTGATTTTTTCAGCACTTGCTCAATATACACTTAATGAGCATTATCAAACAGCTCTTAACTTTTTTCAAGGTTTTAGAGCTCCAAATATTAATGATATGACAGGGGCAAAAGAGTTTAATAGTGGTTTTAGTTTAGGTAGTGAGGATATTACACCTGAATACTCTTATACATTTGAAACAACTCATAAACTATCATTTAAAGGATTAGAGGTTTCAGGAGCTCTTTTTTATATGATTTTTAGAGATTTTCTTGGAAGAAAAGTTTTAGATCCAAAACCTGTAGAGTATGAGGAGTATGATCTTGTTGTTAAACCTCAAAATGTTGGTCAAGGAAGAGCTTTTGGTGCTGAATTATTTGTAAAATATCGTTATGCAAATCAATTTGAATTCAAAGGTAATCTCTCTTGGATTAGAGGAGATATGGATGAAGAGGTTAATTCAATAACAGGTGAAACTGAATATAATCCAAAATCTAAAACCCCTCCACTTTCTGGTTATTTAAGATTAACTCGTCTCCATACAGATAATCTTCGTTTTTACTATCAACTATCTTATGCGACAGAGCAGGATCGTCTATCTAATGGTGATATTGCTGATTCAAGAATTCCAGAGGATGGAACTCCTGCATATCTTGTTCACTCTGTTGGTTTAGTTGGTGATTGGACAACGTTTGGATTTCAATTATCTCTTGAAAATATAAGCGATGAGAAATATAAACACCATGGAAGTAGTGTTTATGGTGCAGGAAGATCTGTTATTGGAAAACTTTTCTATAGTTTCTAAATATAAATTTTATAAATAAATCTTAAATTTTGATAAAAAATTAGAAATTTTTACTATTTAAAGCTATTTATTCTTTTTTTTAAATCTGATGGAGAGATAAATATAAATGATTTAGCTGATTTTGTTTTTAAAAGTAGTTTAAATTTTTCAGACAACTCTAATAAATCTTTTCTTGCAGTATCATAAACAACACCATTTAGATTTTTATACTCTGTAATTGTATAAATATAGCCTGGATTTTTTATTGCATGTGTTAGAATTTTTTGCTGTCTAAAGTTTAATTTTTCAGCAATTTCAGTAGATGAAAAAAGTTTTTTAAGATTATCAATCTCATTTAACTCATTTTGAAAATATAGCTGTAACTCATCAATGGACTCTAATATGATATCAATAATTCCTTCAATAAAATATGTTGCATCATTTTGGTCACTTTGAGTGTATAAAAATGGAAGTGTATAGTTAATTGGATTTTGCTGAATAATTTTAGAAATAGAGATAAATTCTGATAACCAATATCCATTTTTTAACATGTTCCAATAGAATAGGGCTCGTGAAATTGAACCATTTAGCTCAACAAAAGGGTGAATATGTGAAGAAAAAAACATTATCATAATAGATTTTATAATGGGATGGATAAAATTATTACTTTCACAAACTTTATTTGCAAAACTACACAAAAGAGAGAGTTGCTCCTCAATATCATTTGCATCTGGAGCTGTAAACATATCCTCATCATTTCCCATTACAATAAATGTTCCATCCTCCTCTGTTCTAAATTTCCCAAGTTTTTCATTGGATAGAATATCTTTTAGTAGATTCTTATGAATATCTTTTATAAACTCTTTTGTGAGTGGAGATTGAGAATTACTTTTGATAAACTGCATTGTTCTATAGTGATTTACCACTATTTTTTCATCTTTTGTTGTTGGAGTTTGTTCACTATGTATTATTTTTTTAGCCTCATCTCTAATAATTGAAGCTCCCTCAAGAGTGCTTGAGTATATTGCCTCATCAACTAATGCATGAGTTGAGTAACTATTTTTTAAATGAAAATCTAATACAGCTTGATGTGATGAAAGATTTCCTGAAGCATGAAAATCTAAAAAATAGAGTTTTTTCTCTATTTTTGGAGTTAGTATATATTTAAAACTTTTTTTTTCAAAATGGTAAATAGGAAACTCTCTATACATATAGAATCTTTTAAACTTAATTCGTAACCATTTTAGAAAAGTCTCTTTTTCATCCTTTATATTTGATGATAAAATAAGATCATTCCAATGAATATAGAATCCATTTTCATCTGTTATTTTCTCAAAAACTAAAAAAAAATTTTTTAGTAGTTCATTATTATCAAATACTATTTTTATCTCTTTATCATAATCTGGAGGAATTAATGAAGACATGGTTTTTCCTTTCATAATATCAATAAAATAATTTATTATATATAAAAAAAATAAGCAAGTTTTTTTAATTTTTAGTTTTGAATTAAGTTAAAAAAATATTATTTAGAAAATCCATCTCAAAAAAATAGTTATTAAGTTATTTTTAAATTGATATAACTCTTGAAAAAGTTTCGAATATTATTATATAATAGTTTGTTTGTGATAAAGGATTGATAAAATGAGAAAAATAAATAATGCAAAATGGATTTTAGGGGTAAGAGGTTTTCATGAAAGCTACTCTGTTCACTTCTCTATTCCTGAAAAAAACATCTCAATCTCTCTTTACTATTCACTTCTCTCTCCAGATGATGTTTATGACCCTCATTTTAACCTCTCTTGTGTTGTAAATTTTCAGGAGAGTCCACAAAATAGCTTTGGTATAACCAAAAAGTATGACTTAAAAGAGGGAATGTTTGGTAGTGATGCTTTTTTTATACGAATAAAAGAGTCTTTTATAAAAGAGGAACATGTTAAAGGAAAACTGAAAAATAGTGTTCACTCTCTTGAGTGGGATTTTAAAATAGGGGATGTTATTGCAGGGCAATCTCTTCCTTATCCATTTTTATATAACATATCAATTCCTAAAAATAAACTAGAAACCCCTGTTTTAGATGGAACAATAGCTGGGATTTTAATTATAGATGGTGAAAAAATTGAGATGAATAAAATAAAAGTGGTTCAAAATCATCTTTGGGGTCCTAAAATGCATCATAGATGGAATTGGGGATTTTGTAATCAATTTGATGGAAATCCTGATGTAATTTTTGAAGCATTTACAGGAAGACAAAAACTAATTTTTAATCTTGAAACACCAGATGTATCAATTTTTTATCTAAATCATAGAGGAAAAAAATATCAATTCAATAAAATTGAGTCACTTGTTTTAAATCAAAGCGACTATCATATTGGCTATTGGCACTTTAAAGCAGAAACACTTAATGCAAAAATTGAGGGAGTTTTTGAGTCTGAATATAAAGATTTAACTGCAATAAAAATAAGAGATACTGATTTATCATCAATATTTCTACATCAAACATCTTATGGTTCTTTAACACTTGATTTATATGTAAGAGATGGTTGGAGCCATAAAAAAGTGGAGACATTTGTATCTAAAGAGGGCTGTTTTATTGAATTTGCAAATAGATATAAAGATCCACATGTGGATCTACTTTTTGAGGCGAAATGATCTCATTAAAAGAAATAACAAAAAAATATGGTGACCTAAAAGATATAAAAACAGTTATCAATAATATAACTTTTGATATTGAAGAGGGGGGATTTCTATCTATTATTGGAACATCTGGATCTGGGAAAACAACACTTTTAAATATTATTGGTGGTTTAGATACTAAATTTGATGGTGAAATATCGGTTTTTTCAAAAAATCTGAAAAAAATGAGTGATAAAGAGCTTTCTCTTTATAGAAATCAAAATATAGGTTTTGTTTTTCAAAATTTTAATCTTCTAAATCATTTAACTGCAGCAGAAAATGTGATGCTTCCAGCAAGATTTCAGAAAAATAAAATAGATTTGCAAAAAAGATTAGATGAGGTTTTTGATATAATAAAACTTCCAAATAAACAAAAAGCCTATCCTTCAGAGCTAAGTGGTGGTCAAAGGCAAAGAGTTGCAATTGCGAGAGCACTTTTTAATCAGCCTAAAATGTTACTTTGTGATGAACCTACTGGTAATCTTGATAGAGAAACTGGAATTGAAGTTTTATCTTTTTTTAAATCTCTTAATGAGAATAGTAATATCACAGTTATTTTAATTACACATGAGAAACATATTGCAGATATGACTAAACGAACAATAAGGCTCGAAGAGGGAAATATTATAGCTGATATAAAAAATTAGTATAATTTTTTTCTTTTATATATTTTTTAAAAGATAAAATAGTTTTTTTCTTTTATATTATCTATTAAAGTGATTAAAATGATAAAACAGTTTACAGCTTTGATTTTTATATCAATTTTTTTACTATTTGGATGTGATAAAAATAGTGATGAATTTGAAAAAAAAGAGTATAAAGTAAAGATAGAGAAAAAAATTGACTACTCAAAAGGAAGAAAAATAGTATCAGCAGATTCTACTGTCTCTTTTTGGGTTCCAGAAGATTGGGAAAAACAGGATGGAAGAGAGTTTTGGTCTGAAAAAAATTCCCATTGTAGTATGAATATTCAAAAAGATATAAATGATATGAGTTTGGGAGAGTATTCTCAATTAGCAATGGAAAATATTAAAAAAATATATCCCTCATTTACAACTATAATAAATGAGATAAAGGATAGTTTTGGAGATAAAATGGCTCTTATTCATTATGAATTAGTAATTCATGGTAATAAAATGGTAACTTACTCTTTAATAATGGATAAAAATAGCATTAAATATGTTTTAACAACAGGTTGTAAAGAGAGTGATTTTAAAAAAAATAGTGATATTTTTTTTAAAATCATAAACTCATTTACATTTGAGTAGATTAAAAAAATAAAACAGATTATTTTATTTTTATTATAAAACAGAAAGTATAAAGTTTTTATGGATTATATATGAAAATTATTAATACAATTGACTCTTTAAGATATGAGTTAAAACTAAAAAGAGAGCAAAAATCATTAGTTTCACTTGTTCCAACAATGGGATTTCTTCATGATGGGCATATATCTCTCATGAAAAAAGCAAAAGAGGAGACAGATACTCTTGTTGTTTCAATATTTGTTAATCCTATACAATTTGGACCAAATGAGGATTTAGATAGATATCCAAGAGATTTAGAGGGAGATGTTAAAAAATGCCTTGAAAATGGAGTTGATATCCTATTTATACCAAATATTAGTGAGATTTATCCAAAAAATTTTCAAACAGTTATATCAGTTAAAGAGGTTTCAAAAGGGCTTTGTGGAGACTCAAGAGTTGGCCATTTTGATGGAGTTGCAACTGTGGTATGTAAACTTTTTATGATGGTGTTACCTGATATTGCTTTTTTTGGAAAAAAAGATTATCAACAACTTCTTTTAATAGAAAAAATGGTTGAAGATTTGAATATCCCCATAAAAGTTAAAGGCTGTGAAATTGTAAGAGAACTAGATGGTCTTGCAATGAGTTCAAGAAATCGAAATCTAACACCAAAAGGAAGAGAAATTGCTCCAAATTTGCAGAAATTTATGAAAATGGGAGTTCAACTATACTCAAATGGTGAAAATAGAGCATCGATTATAATCTCCACCATAAAAAAAGAGTTAGAGAATCTTGATTTTAAAATAGATTATCTTGAGATTAGAGATAAAAATCTTAAAATAGTTGAAAATCTCTCTCAAGGTGATATTATGTTTGCAGCTGTTTTTTTGGATAATGTTAGATTAATTGATAATTTAGAGATTTTTTGAGGTAAAAATGTATAAAATATTTCTTTTAATTGCTTTATTTATTATATTTACATCCTGTTCAAAAGGAAGTGATTTAAATAAGGGTGATGTTGCATTTAATAAGGGGGAGTATCAAAAAGCTTTTGAATATTATCAAAAAACTCTTAAATCTGCTGAATCAGACATAATCTATCATAAACTTGCAAAAACCTCTTTTGCACTAAAAAAATATCCTCAAGCTAACTCATTTGTGAAGAAAGGGCTTGAGATAGAGCCTAAAAAAGAGTCTCTTCTACTTCTAAATGCTCAAATTGCAACAGAAAGGGGGTATTTTTCGGAGGCAATATACTCTTACAAAAAAATAGAGGAGAATTATGGTGAAAAAGAGGAGTATAAATTTGAGATAGCCAAAAACTATCTTTTATATAAAAATGTTAAAGATGGATTCGAAATATTAAAAAAACTCTCTTTAACCCAAGAGCAAAAAGAGAGTATTACAAAAATTCTACTCTCCTACCCATTAGATTATGCATGTTCTGAAAAAGAGAGTTTTTTTAAAGATTACTATAATGAAAATCAAACAGTTAGGGCATTAAGAGAGTATTATAATGCTGTAAAATGTACAAAAAATATTGATATTCAAGAGGAGTTAATAAAAAAACTTGTTGAAAAAGAGAAAACAGCCTCTAGTTATAATGAAGCTGCAAAATTTTATATTGAAAAAAAAGATTTACATAAAGCTGAAGAGTATATTTTTGAATCAGAAACTATGAAAATGGAACAATCAGAAACTCAATATCTTCGTGGTCAAATATCATATTTAAATGGTGATTTTGAGAGAGCTATACTCTTTTTTGAAAAAGTTTTATTAGATAAAAATTTTAACTTTGAAAATAAAATATATCTTGGGGAGTCATATTACTTCACAAATAAGTTTGAGAAGGCAGAACCAATTCTTTATGAACTGATGAAAAATAATAAAGATTATGCCTTAACTGCTGCAATATATTTAAGAAATGTTTATGGAAAACTAAACAATCCAGACAAAATTAAAGAGATTGATTTTTTTATAAAATGGATTCATAAATCTAATAAAAAGTAATTTTTTACTTTTTTAACAAATAATAAAAAGGAACTATGATTGATTTACATATACACTCAACATATAGTGATGGCTCTGATAGTGTTGAGGCGATTTTTAAAAAGGCAAAACATATCTCACTAACAGCAATATCAATAACAGACCATGATACAATGGAGCATTTTAATGAGTGTGATGTTGTAAGTAAAAAATATAGTATTGAGTGGATTCCAGGAGTTGAAGTTAGTACAATTTATGATGGAAGAGAGATTCATATTTTAGGATATTGGGTAGATTCAAATAACTTAAAACTAAAAATTGAGTTAAAAGAGCTTTTAGAGTCAAGAACTTTAAGAAATATTGAGATGACAAAAAAGTTAACAGAGCTTGGTTATCCAATAACAATGGAGGAGCTTAAAGAGCGATGGAAAGCACCAAATTTAGGTAGGCCACATATGGCAAAAACATTAATTGAAAAAGGTTATTTTAAAGAGATACGGGATGTTTTTGATGCTCTTTTAAAACAGGGAAAACCTGCATATGTTGGTAAAAAGAAAGAGATTTCACCTTTTGAGGCAATTGAGTGGATTAAAAATGCTGGTGGAGTATCATCTTTAGCTCATCCAATGGATTACTATAAAGAGGATAGAAAAACTCTTCAGAACTTTATTCTATCTTTAAAAGAGGCAGGATTAAGTGGAGTTGAAACATACTACTCTACATATAATTTATCACAAGTTGATTTTTTAAAAAGAGTCTCTACTCAACTTGAACTTGCTCCAACAGGTGGCTCTGATTATCATGGAATATATAAACCAAAAATAAATATTGGTAGAGGATTAGGCTCACTTTTTGTTCCTGATTCATCTTTAGAAAAACTGAAATCAAAAAGATTCATGTTTTAATTTATAAAAATAAAAAAATAGATTTTTTCTATTTTTTTTAAATATTTTTCTTTTGTTTTTTAAGGATAAAATGTACTCTGTATTAATCATTGAAATTCCATTTCTTGCTATATATATTATTTTTGCACTTTCAACAGTTTTAACTTGGGTTTTTGGCTATTATTATCTTTTTAATGGTCCATTAATAAAAAAGATATTTACATTTCTTTCAACAATGTTACTATTTTTTACTGTTTTATCTGCTATTTATCTTGTTTTTGCACCAAATGAGTACTCATATTTCAAATTTTTTTCAAGAGTGATTCCTAAATTTCTAAGATAAATATATTAATTTTACTATTTTAATGATTTTTAAGGAGATTTTATGTCAATAATTTTTGGACCAATAAAATCAAGAAGACTTGGAACATCTCTAGGTATTGATTTAATGCCAGATAATGTATGCTCTCTTGATTGTCTATATTGTGAAGCTGGAAAAACAAAAATTAAAACAGTTGAACGAAAAGAGTGGATTTCAACAGAAATCGTTATAAATGAGTTAAAAGAGTATTTTAAAAACAACACAATAAAACTTGATTATATAACTTTTTCAGGTAGAGGAGAACCAACTCTTCATACAGGTTTAGGTGAGATTATTGCTGAGATTAAAAAAATGACAAATACAAACGTTGCAGTCTTAACAAACTCAACATTAATGAATATAAAAGATGTTCAAAATAGTCTACTACAAGCTGATTTAGTTGTTCCATCTCTTGATAGTGTGATAGAGAAAACATTTAAAAAAATAGATTTGCCCCACCCTTCAATATCTGTTTCAAACATAGTCGAATCCCTTGTTGAGTTTAGAGAGATATATAAAGGTGAAATATGGTTAGAGATTCTTTTATTAAAAAATTTTAATGATACAATAGAGGAGTTTGAGGCTTTTAAAGAGGCTGTTTTAAAAATAAAGCCAAATCGTGTTCAAATTAATATGCTTGATAGGGCTCCAGCCTATAAAATAGCTGAAAAAGCCTCTCAAAAGAGTGCAAATCTACTAAAAGAGACTCTTGCTGGAGTTGTTGATATTATATAAATCTTTATGAATTATAACATTAAAAAAACAATTACAGATATTCTATTTTTGTTTTTTATAATTAATAAAAAATAATATCGAATGCATCTTTTAGTTGCGTTTAATATCAAATTATTTTAATAGACCTCTTGCATAACCTAAAAGAAGAGAAAAAAAAAGTTTTTTTTATATTTTT
>DYRY01000056.1:0-6664 GCA_020718465.1 Anaeromyxobacter dehalogenans
TAGCTTTTTTCAATTTGCACAATTTTTAAATATTAACCTACTTATATTTTTAATAAAATAGCATCTTTAAATTCTAAAATTTGAATTTTAAATAGATATTTATGTATAATGAATTTGCGTAATTTTTATCTTTTTGATTTTTAAAAGATATTAAAAACAGAACATTAAATCAACTATGGGAGTTTTAATGAATCGAATTATTATTTTAGATGAACAAGATAACCACTATAAAACAAGAGAACTTCTTTCAAAAATAGACAATATTTTAGTTACACATGCAGAGTCTCTTGATGAGTTAAGATTAAGATTTTATGAATTAGATCCTGATCTTGTGATATATAATAAAGATATTTTGAATATTAGCATTCATGATATTCTTGCATTCCTACTTGATAGTGACTATACATCTGTTCCAATTGCACTATTTTCAAAACTACCACAACATATTCAGCTTCATGAACATGAACAGCTTTTTGGTCCATTTCAAATAGATTCTGACTCAACAACATTAATATCAATTATTAATATGTTATTAAAACACAAAAAGGCTTTTCAACAATCAAAACTGCTCAAAGAGGAGAATCAACAACTTAAACATGGTGTTCTATCTCGTCAAGAGGAGACTCTTTTCAAAGATGTATCATTTTTTAAAGTTAGAGTTATGCAGGAGATTAAAAAGGCTCGTCGCTTTAATCATCCTTTATCATTAGCAATACTCTCTTTTGATACAAATGATTTAATTTTAAATCATGGTCCAAAAGTTGTAAATAAATTTACAAACATGGTTTTTCAATCTGTAAAAAATACTGTTAGAGATACTGATATCCCAATGAATTATGGGGAAAATCAGCTTTTAATTTTAATGCCAAATACTGATGATGTTGGTTTAGAGAATGCAATTCAGAGATTAAGTGGAAATATTTTAAAAATAGAACATAAAGATAAAGGTGTTTTATTAAAAGCTAATTTTAAATTTGGAACATCTATTATGGGAAAAACTTCAGAAACATTCTCCGAAATGGTAAAAGAGGCACTTAAACAGATAAATTCTTAAAAAAATAGTTTTCTATTTTTAATCAATTAATATAAGATTAAGAGGCTTGGAATATTTTTTGAAGGCTCTTTTTATAATTATTCTAAACTCAAATATTTAGCTATTCCCTTTTTATGAAAGATACAACAAATCTATTAATATAATTGAGATTTTGGAAAAGTATGATAATTAAGAGTAAATATAATTGTGTTTTTTTTAAATTCATGATACAATTGAATTAGCAGTTTAATTGGAGTTTATTATGAAACTATTAGCCGTTATTGCCATTGTTTTTATATTTATTTCATGTGGAAGTGATTCAAGTTCTAAAGTAGAGAAAGATCTCACAGGATTTTATAAGATTACTTCAAAAGCCTCTAGTGATAGTTGTCAAGTAACTAGTCTTGAGGAAAACTCTATTGATAAGCCTTACTTCAATGTTGTTAAAAAAGAACTTGCTGGATATAGTTATTGGTATTTTTATCACTGTTCTACTAATCAAATTAGTAGTTGTGAGACTATAAATCCATTTATAACCTTTATGATTAGTAATGCTGAGTTAATCTATGATGAAATTGATTCAGAAGAGAAGGAGAAGGATAAAGTCAAATACTGTAGTGTAAAGCGAGATTTGAAAAAATTAACAGAATCTGATGCTAAATTATTCTGGAGTGAGGAGAGATTTGAGGGAGATCTTAATCTAACTGAAAATGATCTATGCAATGTAGAGTTTGCTGTAACTAATAGTGAACAACTCATCTGCAAAAAATTAACACACTTTCAAGCAGAATCAATTCCACAACAATAGTAACTTTATTTTAAATTTTAATAAACATCATATGATAAATTGTTATCATTTGCTTGTTTTCTATTAAAAAACATAAAAACATAAAAATATGAAATTAAAGAGTTTTTAAGAGTGAAAAGGATGGTTTCGAACAATTGTTTTATCTCTATCAGGACCAAGAGAGACAATATCAATTGGAACTTCAAGAAGTGTCTCCAAAAGTTCAATATATCTTATTGCAGATTCTGGAAGGTCATGAAAAATTTTCACATCACCAATAGGAGAGTTCCAACCACTACAAGATTGATACTCACACTCAACTTTTGATAATATTGAGGAGTCATTTGGAAAATAGTTCAATTTTTCCCCATTATATGAGTATGATGTACAGATTTTTATCTCATCAAGTGCTGATAATATATCAAGTTTTGTGAGAGCAATAGAGGTAATAGAGTTTATTCTTATTGCATACTTTAAAGCAACAATATCAAGCCACCCAACTCTTCTTGCACGACCTGTTGTTGAACCAAATTCAGCCCCTTCTGTTCTTAATTTAACCCCTAAATCATCATTAAGCTCTGTTGGAAATGGACCCTCACCAACACGTGTTGTATAGGCTTTACATATTCCTAATACAGAGATATTTTTGTGCGGACCAATACCTGTTCCTGTTAAAGCACCACCAGTTGTTGTGTTTGAGGATGTTACATAAGGATATGTTCCATGGTCAATATCAAGAAGTGTTCCTTGTGCACCCTCAAAAAGAACTTTTCTCCCTTTAGAGAGGTATTGATGAAGCAACCAAGATGTATTTTCATGAAAACTTGATAATCTTTCTCTGTAATAATCAAATTTTTCAACTAAAGTATTAAAATTTAAAGCCTCTTTTTTAAAGTAATTTTCAAATAGAAAGTTATAGTACTCTAAATTTTGTTGTAAAAGCTGATCAAATCTTGTTTTATCAAGAAAATCCTGAAAGCGAATTCCTCTTCTTGTTATTTTATCCTCATAAGCAGGTCCAATTCCACGTTGAGTTGTTCCTATTTTTTTACTTCTTTTCTCCTCTCTATATGAATCAAGAAGTTTATGATATGGTAAAATTACATGAGCAGCATTTGAGATTTTTAAATTATCTTTAGATACATTAATACCACTTCCTACTAACATATCAATCTCTTCAATAAGAAGCTCTGGATCTATCACAACTCCATTTGCAATCATACAAACAACATTATTATGAAGAATTCCAGATGGAATCATGTGAAGAACAACTTTTTTCTTGTCTACAACCAATGTGTGTCCTGCATTGGCTCCACCTTGATAACGAACAACCGCATCAGAGAAATCTGTTAAAAGATCCACAATTTTCCCTTTACCTTCATCACCCCATTGAGCACCAACAACAATTAGCTGTCCCATGATATTCCTCAAAAAAAATTGACAAGTTATCTTTTACCACATATTCACATTTGATTCAAATAAAATCTTTTTTTTACTCATAATTAAAAAATATTTTAAAATAGATATAAAATAGGAATGTTTAAAAATGGTTTGTTATAAATTACCACTCTTTTGTAACTCCTTCAATATAGTATATATTTCTTAATGTTCCATCATCATAAGTTCCAATAGATTTTTGATATACACCATTAACATCAAAAATCTCAACATTATCATCAAAAGATAGTTCACTTGGTAAATCTCTTCCTTTATCAATAACAACAAAACCACCATTTAAACCATTTTCAATACTATTTCCAGCTTTCATAACTCCATTTTCAATAAGAGTTTTTTGATAAAAAAAATCTTTATCAAAAAGAAAAACTTTTTTAGGATTATATGATATATCAACAACCATGTAGTTTCCATCAGACATTTTTGATACAAAAGCAGGATTTTTAAGAGTGTTTCCTGTAGGAGTTAAATCATTTAAAAGAGCTCCTGTTTCTAAATCATACTCTAATATTTTTTTATTTTGATCAGAACTAAAAATAATCAAACTCTCTGTTGAACCATTTTTATAAATCATAATATCATTTCTTTTTGATTTTGTGATAGTTGTATCTGTGGCAACTAATTCACCAATTAACTCTCCATTTTGACTAAATTTAAATATTTTATAATTAGAGTTATCAAAAATAACAATTGATTTATCCTCAAGTTCAACCATTTTAACTGGTTTATTAAGTGGTTCTGTTGGGATATTTTGTAAAAAAAATATTTTATCAAGAGTTCCATCCATATTTAGAGAGACTACTCTTGTGTGCTGACCATTAATAGGTTGCCCAAAACCAGCAACTAAAATCTTATTGTTTGATGTTTTTAAAATTGATTGAGGAGTGAATAACTCATTTCCATCATCACTTTTAAGGCTAAAAAATTTACCTAAATAGCTTCCATCAGATGATTTATAGGCATCAACTTTTTGTCGTGCAGCAACAAGTATAACTCCTTCCGAAAAAATTGGTGTTGAAAATGCTAAAAATATAGCACAAAAAATCATTTTTCTCATAAAATACCTCTTTATAAATATGAATCTTACATCTCAAACAGAGAATTAATTATATAAGAAAAATATAAAAGTGTCAATAACTTGAGATTTAAATATAAAAGAAAAAATAGTAATTATAAAAATATTAATTTATTCAAATAAAAGCCCCAAATGGAATTTCAACAGTAAAAGGTCTTTTTGTCCCTTTTTTTATCATCTCTCTTTTAAAACCCTCCTGAAGAAAAATTTTCTCAACAAGAGATGAGCATGTTTTTCCACCACAAGCCCCCATTCCAACACGTATTGTTTTAAGAGCATTAAAATCTGTTATGCCACTTTTTATAAGCTCTCTTATCTCTCCAGCAGTTACTCGCTCACAGTGGCAAATAATAGTGTTATCACTTTGAAAATTTTTTTCTGGATTAGGGATAGTATTCATCATCTCATCAATATTTTGAATTGGTGTTGACACAACTTTATCTGCAATTTCAGACTCTACCTCAAGCTCAATAATCAATCTGTGATCAAAAGCTTTGATATTTTTTATTTTTTTTACAATACCATCACCAATAATCTCACCATCACTATCTGTTAAAGGAACTCTATCTCCAACAGAGAATTTTGGTTCAAACTCAAATGGGATTGAAACTTTTTTGTAATTTGAATAACTCTCCTCAACAAGAGTTATTGCAAGTCCTGGGCAAATTGCAACACATTTACCACAAGATATACAATTATTCCCCTTATATATTGGTAAATCAAGAATATTTCCATGCTTTCCCTCTAATTCAATAAGATTATTTGGACAAACAGATACACAAGGATTGCAAGGAATCTCTTGAAAACAGTGAAAAACAGGATAGACAATTTTTTTACTTTTATTTAAAAGAGTATCTTTTTTTTCTAAAATGTGATTATTTTCACTTAAAACAATATCTTTTGATTTTAAATCTCTATTTTCAGAAAAAATATAAGATTGATTTTTTTTTATAATATCACCAGAGTGACTTTTTAAAATCTCTGATGTTGCTTTTAGAGAATCTGGAATCTCAATATCAAAACCTAATTTTTGTGCAATTTGAAGTGCTGATATTTTTCCACTAAACATTGCTGCACTAGCTTCTGATACCTCTTGAGCATCTCCTGCAGTAAAAACAGGAACTCCAAATTTTTCACACTCAATTGCAAATTGGTCAATTTTCTCTAAACCAACAGCAACCAAAAGAGTATCACAAGAGAATGTTTTTTCTGTATTGGGTATAATATTCCAATCACTATCAAGTTGTGCAATAGAAACAGATTGAAGTTTATCCGCTCCATTTGCAGAAAGAATTGTATGATTTAAATATATTGGAACTCCAAGCCTTTTTATCTTATCTAAATGAACTTTGTATCCCCCAACTTTGCTTTGAGCCTCGCAAAGACCCACAACCTCCATTCCTCCCTGAAGAGCATGATAAGCTGCAATAAGGCCAACATTTCCTCCACCAATTATAAAAACCCGTTTTGATGGAGCAATTAAGTCTCTATTCAGAACTGTTTGAAACGCACCAGCACCAAAAACTCCTGGAAGATCACCTCCAGGAAAAGCTATTGTTCTTTCCCTTGCACCAGTTGCCACAAGAACTATTTTTGGGGTTATAAGTTTATAAACACTATTTTTATACAAAATTCCAACTTTTTTATCAGAAAATACAGCAACAGCAATACTCTCTTTCATAATTTTTACAGAATTATATGTTAATAACTCACTTTCTAGTTTTTTTGCAATATTAAAACCTCTTGTTCCTGCATAGCAGTCATCAATTGAACCAAAAAAATTATGGGTTTGAAGAACAAGTTTCCCTCCTAAAACATCTCTATCATCAATTAAGATTGTATTAATTCCAAGTTTTCCCAACTCTACTCCAGCTTTTAGACCACTTGGACCACCTCCAATAATTAAAACATCAACATTTTCACTATTTTCACTATGATTTTCTTTATTTTTACTTTTTAAGTTTAGTTTATTTGATGTTATATCAACAAAACCATCTAACTCAAAAAGCTCCATCCCATCTTCCAAAGGAGTGATACAGGATTTTATAGCCATATTATTATAAACTATTGTACAGCGTGAACATTGACCATTTGCACAAAAAATCCCTTGAGGTGCACCATCTTTATGATGTTTTCCAAATACAGTTATCCCATTTGAGATAAGAGAGGATGATATCATCTCGCCTTTATATCCAAAATACTCCACATTATTAAATTTAAATTTTACAATTTCCCCTTTTTTAGATTCTAAAATAGGATGAGTTTCAACTCTTTGACTCATTGTTCAACCTTTTAAAAATTACTATTTTACTTA
>DYRY01000056.1:6764-17558 GCA_020718465.1 Anaeromyxobacter dehalogenans
AAAAAAGCAGAAATGCTTTTTATTTTACTTAAAAAAAGCAGAAATGCTTTTTATTTTACTTAAAAAAAGCAGAAATGCTTTTTATTAAATTAACTTTGATTTTTTTTACCTTTTTTATATTTTACTTCATATAAATCTTTTCTTCTATCTCTCCAGTTTAGTGTTGTTCCACTTTGACGATGTTTTTTTAGTTGTTCTAAATCAACATCATGAATTACAACTGTTTCAATATTTGGATTTGCCTCAGCCCCAATCCCATCTCTTGAAAAAGCAAAATCGGATGGTGTGAAAATTGCTGATTGAGCATACTGTATATCCATATTTTCAACATTTGGTAGATTTCCAACATTCCCTGCAATTGCAACATAGATTTGATTTTCAATACTTCTTGCTTGAGAACAGTATCTAACTCTTAAATATCCATGTCTTTCATCTGTACAAAATGGAACAAATATAATTTGTGCTCCTTTATCTACTGCAATTCTACTAAGCTCTGGAAACTCTATATCATAACATATCTGAATTGATATTTTTCCTCTATCAGTATCAAAAACATCAATACTTTCACCACCTTGAACTCCCCACCAATGTCTCTCATTTGGAGTTATATGAATTTTATACTGTTTTTCAATAGAACCATCTCTCCTAAATAGAAATGCAACATTATATAAGGCATCCTCCTCCTCAACAAAGTGAGAACCACCAATGATATTTATATTATATTGAATTGCCAACTTTTGGAATAGATTAAGATATTGAGTAGTATATTTTGCAACCTCTCTTGCTTGAGCTCCAGGATGATCATACTTCATGAAAGAGAGAAGTTGGGTTGTAATTATCTCTGGGAAAAGAATAAAATCTGATTTATAGCTTGCAGAAACATCAACAAAATATTCACATTGAGTTGAAAACTCTTCAAAATTGTTTATTTTTCTCATTTGATATTGAACAGAACATATTCTAACTGGTCTTGATGAGGAGTAATCATAATGGCTCTCCTCTTCTTGATAGTCTAGATTATTCCACTCAAGAAGTGTTGCATAACCAACAGATTGTCTATCTCTATCTAAATATTTCCTTAAAATTCTTTTAAGTGTAAACCCATTTGAGGTTTGAGCAGTTAAAACAGGATCATACAGCCCTTTTGATAAAACTTTATCTACATATTCACGTGGAGTTAACTCATTAGAGTACTCTTGATATTTTGGAATTCTTCCACCAATAATAATTCTTTTAAGATTCAACTCTCTTGCAAGCTCTTTTCTTGCATCATAAAGTCTACCAGCAAGTCTCATCCCTCTAAAATTCGGATGAACCATAATCTCTATTCCATAAAGAGTATCACCTTCTGAATCATGATTTGTAATATAACCATTTGCAGTAATCTCATCCCAACTATGTTTCTCTCCATAAATTTCAAAATCAATAATTAGGCTTGATGATGAAGCAACAACTTTTCCATCATACTCAATACAGATTTGTCCCTCTGGAAATATTTTTATATGACTCTCAATTTGATCTTTACTCCAACCTGTCATATTTGGAAAACATAAAAGCTCCAATTCAGCAATACCAGAATAATCTTCAACTGTTAACTCTCTTACAATAAGTTTTTTTTTAAAATTTTCATCCATTTTAAACTCAAAATAAAAAAAAATAATTTTACTATTTTTTATTAGGAAATAAAAGAGAAATCATAAGATATTTTCGTTTTTTACAAAAGAAATAAAAGAGAAATCATAAGTTATTTTTGTTTTTTTTGAATAAATTAAAGCAAAAAAATATTTTATCTTTTTTTTTTGAATAAATTAGATTACAATAGTATCGAAACTATTATTTGTGGGGGATTTATGAGAATTATAATTTTACTATTTTTTTTGTCAATCACAGTTTTTTCAAATGAAAATTTTAAGATTGATCTTTTATCTGGTTTGAAAGGGGGAACATATTTTCAAATATCTCAAGAGATAAAAGATAATTTAAAAGATGTTGTTGATGTTAATGTTGAAACATCTCAAGGAGCTATTGATAATATGCTCTCAATGATGTCAAAAAGTAACTCTGGATTTATTATTTTACAAGAGGATGTTTTAAACTACTTTTTTATTAACAAAAGAAGTGCTCTTCAACTTGTAAAAAAATTTGATGAGAAATGTTCTCCTGAAAAAATGGAACAATTTCTAAACTCAATTCGAGCATTTATTCCATTATATTCAGAGGAGATTCATGTTGTTGTCCAAAAAGATAGTGATATTAAAGGAATAAAGGGACTTAATGGAAAAAAAGTGAATTTAGGAGCTGAAAAAAGTGGAACAAGATTAACATCTGCAATTCTTTTTCATATTGCAGGAGTAAATGTTGAAAAATCACATTTTGAAGACTCTAAAGCTCTTGAGCTTTTGATGAGTGGGGAGATAGATGCCATTATTTTAGTTGGTGGAGTTCCACTTGATTCATTAAAATATATTCCAGATGGAAAGATTAAACTTTTATCAATTCAGGATGACTCATTTAAAGGTTATTATAATAGTGCAACAATTCCAAGTGGCAGATATAGTTGGCAAAAAGAGGATACTCTTACCTACTCAACAAAAGCCATTATGGTCTCTCAAAAAACAGACACATCTCTTGTTTGTGCATCTAAAAAAAGATTTGCAGAGGAGCTTTTAAAAAAGATTCCAGCACTTCAATCATATGGACATAAAAAGTGGGAACAAGTTAATCCTAAACTATCTATTAAAGATTTACAAACGGAAGAGTGTGTTGAGCCTATTGTAAAAAAATGGATAGAGGAACATACTAAAATGGAAAAAGCAACAGAAAATACAACCAATCCTTAAATTCCAGAACCATCAACAAAATCAATTTCACTCTCTTTTTGTGTTAAGTAGTTCTCTTTATGAAGTTTTTTAAGCTCATTTACTTCATCATAAAGTATTTTTATAGCTTTTGCAATTGGGTCAGGAAGTTTAGAGTGATCTAAATTATATTTCGCTACTCCCTCTTCGTTTGTGCGTTGAATTATTCTACCAGGAACCCCAACAACTCTTGAGTTTTTAGGAACCTCTTTAACAACAACACTACCTGCACCAACAGCAACATTTTCTTCAAGTGTGATTGGACCTAAAACTTTTGCACCTGCTCCAACAACAACATTATTTTTGAGTGTTGGATGTCTTTTTCCAACATTAAGAGAAACTCCACCAAGTGTAACTTGATGATAAAGTGTTACATCATCTCCAATCTCTGCAGTCTCTCCAATAACAACTCCCATTCCATGATCAATAAAACATCTACGTCCAATTTTTGCACCTGGATGAATCTCAACCCCAGTAATATTTCGACTAATTTGAGAAAGTGCTCTTGCAGTAAAAAGAAATTTTTTTCTCCATAAAAAATTAGAAACTCTATGTACCATTACTGCATGAACTCCAGGATAAAGAAGTAAAACCTCCCAAACAGTTTGTGCTGCTGGATCTCTCTCTTGAAGAGTTTTTAAATCTTTCCAAAAATTCTTTCCATTTTCTAAAATCTTTTTTATATTTTTAAACATACAAACTCCATTTAACCTAAAATATAATTATATAACTTTAAAAAAAAAATTCAACAAAGATTTTTATATTTTCTATTAAATAATAATAAAAATAGTAATCTGTTAAAAAAATAATTAAATAGATATCTATTTTTTTAAAATCATTTGACTGTTTTCATTTCAAATAGTATAATAATAATTATTTTTTTGTGAGGAGAACATGAAAATTTTTAGATTTTTAACAGTTTTTTTAATGATTTTTCTATTTCAATCTTGTGGAACAGATTGTTTAGATCAAAATGATGCAAGTTGTGGTTTTACAGAAGAGACCATTTATGAAGAGACTCTTTATGATAGTGAACTTGATGATGAGAGTTTACAAATTGAGGCAATGGCAACTAAAGCAACAGCCTACACAAAACTTGAAACATCAACATACTACATTGAAAATGAGAACTCATTACCAGATGGTCAAGTTGCTCATATTTTAAAAGGTGAGCTTGAGATTAAAAATATTGCACCAGAGAAACAGGTTATAATTCACTATATTGGAACAGATAACCAAACTTGGTACACAGCTGATGCCTATTATGTTGGAGCATCAAAAAGAGTAGGATATGAGTATTGGAAATTTTTTATTAAAACTCCATACCAAACAGATGTTCCAGAGAAGTTCTATACATTTAAAATCCAATATAGAGCTAAAGTAAATGGCACTTGGAAAACATATTGGGATACAAATGTAAGCAAAAACTACTTCAGAACATTCTACACTAATATTGTAAAAGCTAAAAAAATTAAGTATTCAACAAAATCTCACTCATCATTATATACATTAAATCATGTACTTGAGGTTGAGGTTGAAATTAAAAATGTATCTTTTGAAAAATCTGTTTCTCTTCATCATGTTGGTTCAGATGGTAGATGGATTGATACTGTTGGATACTATGTAAAACCATCAACAAAAAAATATCATGAAATCTGGAAAGTTGTTATTACAACTCCAATTTATAAAGTTCCACCAAGAGATTTCTACAGATTTGCTGTTAAATACAATGTTAGAAATGATGAATATTGGGATAACAACAAAAATAAAGACTACTATGGAATGACATACACCAAATAAAGCCCACTCCAAAAAACAATTAAATAATAAAATTTAACATATAAACAAAATCAGAACTTTTACTTTTAAAAATTAAAAACAACTGATTTATTAAAAAAACATAAATAAATAGATTTTTATCTGAAAAATTGAAAATTATAATTTACATATTTTTACTAAAAACTAGAAAAATAAATTTTTTATATTTTCTATATTTTCTATGAATATTCTTGAAATATCCTACAGTTTAAGATATAATACTACAATTGGTATCAATATTTTCTTTATTTATAAAAATAAAGTTTTGTTTATAGATTATAAATTTATTTTAATGATTTACTTTTTTCAAAGGAGTGGTTATGGCAGACAAAAGAAAACGTAGTTTTTATCTACCAGAGGATTTTATTGAAGAGATGGAGAAAGAGGCTCTTAGATTAGATCGCTCGGTATCTTGGATTTTACAAAGAGCTTGGATTGAGGCAAGAGAGACAATAAAAGGATATCCATCTGTTGATGATGATAGGTCATAAATTTAGTAAAAAAATCTACAAAAATACTCTAATTATAATGTAATAACACAGAACTTTTCTCCGCTTAAAAAGAGGCTAAAATAGGTTTTAAAAAAAAAATAATTTACTAATTAAAAATAAATGCTTGACAAAAAATAACAAAATCAATATATATGTATTGCGTTGTTTATTGGGTAGAATTGAAAACTACACTCGTCCGTTCTATAAATAAAAGTTATCTTAATTACGAAAGGGATAACTCTATTCTTCAAAGAGGGGTATTATTGGTGGAAGCTTGTGCTTTTACCGAAACATTCCACGTTCAGTTATAAACACTGAGGTGTTTATTCAAATTCACAAAAAAAAATAAAAATGTTTATAACTTAATTAATTTTAACAGAGATCTCCCTTTTTGTAAGGAGGGCAAAATGATGCAAGCACTTGGAAGACAAATTTTAGTTGAGTTTTATCAATGTAACTATGAAGCAATATCTAATTCAGATGTTGTGGCTCAATATATGCTTGAGGCTTGCCAAAAAGCAAATGCAACAATTGTAACACATACTTTTCATGAATTTAGCCCTCATGGTGTTAGTGGTGCAGTAATTATTGCTGAATCACATGTTGCAATTCATACATGGCCAGAGTATAACTATGCAGCTGTTGATATTTTTACTTGTGGAGAAACAATATCCCCTTGGATTATCTATAAACATTTAGAGGAGTGTTTTGAGTCTGGGCATGCAAGCTCAATGGAACTCAAAAGAGGTCTTTTTGATGTTGGTGAGAAAAAACTTCTTTTCAAACCAGAAAATACACCTAAAATTGATTCAGCTGTTGTTAAATAAATGTTTTCAATTTAAAAATAATTTTTGCTGAAAATAAAGTATATCTTTAACATACTAAAGATAAAGAGTTTTGTTTTTTAATTTATTTTTTTAAAAACTGTTATTAATTTTTTTTGTTTGATAGGATTTATTATGATGGTACCACTTCCAACAAAATATTTTTTGGTGAAAGGGGCAGGACATGGAAATACTGCTCTAAACTCTTTTGATTTTGCACTTCTTGAGTCAGGTGTTGGTGATACAAATCTTGTTCGTATGAGTAGTATATTGCCACCAAGATGTCAAGAGATTGAACC
This sequence comes from Anaeromyxobacter dehalogenans, assembly GCA_020718465.1. Taxonomy (GTDB): domain Bacteria; phylum UBP6; class JAFGXH01; order JAFGXH01; family JAFGXH01; genus JAFGXH01. The sequence goes on from DYRY01000056.1 coordinate 13,055, forward strand.
AATAAAACTACCAGGTGGTGCATTAGTACCTCTTGCATATGCAACAATAACATCAAGTAATCGTGGAGAGATAATATCTGCTGCTGTTGCTGTTGGTATTCCAGAAAATGATGATGAACCTGGTGTTATTATGGAGTATGAGGCAGCAAGTGAGCTTAATCATGTTGAAGATATTGTTATTCAAATGGTTAGAGATGCTTTTGAGTATAGAGGAAGAGCTTTAAAAGAGATTAAAGTATCTGGTGCAACTGCAAATGTTGAAGGAAATACATCTGTTTTTGCTGCACTTGTTCTTTGGTATTAAAAATTTTTATTTTAAAAAATAAAGATTTTTTATTCACATAATAATTTTTAAAATAGAGTAGATTCTCTATTTTATTTTTTATAAAGAGAGTCAATTGACTCTCTTTTTTTTTGGGAGAGATTTAATGGAGCTTTGGTACACAGAAAAACACACAGAGGGTAGAGGAATTACAATAAAAACAAAAGGAACACTTTATCAAGAAAAAAGTGAATATCAGGAGATGACAGTTCTTGATACAGAGGATTTTGGTAATATTATGCTTCTTGATGGGTTGGTTATGTTAACTCAGAAAGATGAATTTGTATATCATGAAATGATAACACATATTCCTCTATATTCACATCCAAATCCAAAAAAAGTTCTTATAATTGGTGGTGGTGATGGTGGAACTCTTCGTGAAGTTGTAAGACATCAAACTGTTGAAAAGGCAGTACTAGTTGAGATTGATGATGTTGTTATCGAAACAGCAAAAAAATATTTTCCAGAGGTTGCAGAGGGTTTTGTTTCTCCAAAAGGTGAAGTAAGAGTTGAGGATGGAATTAAATATATTAAAGAGTCAAATGAGAAATTTGATTTAATCATTATTGATTCAACAGACCCAATTGGACCCGCTGTTGGACTATTTCATCAGGAGTTTTATCAACTTTGCTATGATAGACTTGAAGATGGAGGAATGTTAGTTGCTCAATCAGAAAGCCCTTTTATCCCTCACATGCAACAGGTTATTAAAGATATGTATGGTAATTTAGGAAATGTTTTTCCATCTGTGAATATGTATCTTGCATTTATTCCAACATATCCATCTGGATTATGGAGTTTTGCTTGTGCATCAAAAAAATATCATCCAGTAAATGATTTTCAAGAGAGTCTATATAACTCTGATAATCTCTCATTCAAATACTATAACAAAGATATTCATAAAGCAGCATTTGTTCTTCCTAATTTTGTTAGAGAGCTTTTTGAAAAATAATGTTTTTCCTTTACTAAATAATGCAAATAAATTATATCTTTTGATATTTTTTTCTTTTTATAAAAAGAAAAAAGTAGTTTTTGTGTTTTGCTATTTTTCTAACTTAATTTTAGATTTAAATCATATTTGTTGTTTTCTTTTTAAAATAATAAAAAAGATTAAATCTTTGGTTATACTGTTTTTGTTTTTATGGAGTTATAGATGAATTTTGAGAAATATAATTTTATTGGTTTTGAAGCAGATTATTCTGAATCTGAAATAGTTTTTGTTGGTGTTCCTTATGATGGAACTGCATCCTACCGACCAGGAAGCAGATTTGCTCCTCTTGCAATAAGGGAGGCCTCTTTGGGGCTTGAAACATACTCTCCATATCAAGATGATTCAATTGAAGATTTATCAATTCATGATGCTGGAGATATGATTCTACCTTTTGGAAATAGTGATAGAGTTTTAGCAAGAATAAAGGAGTATGCCTCTCAAATTGTTAATGATGGGAAAAAACTTTTCTCTGTTGGTGGAGAACATCTTGTTACTTCTCCCCTTTTTGAGGCATTTTATGAAAAATATCCAAACATGTTATTGATACATTTTGATGCCCATACAGATTTAAGAGAACACTATCTTGGTGAAGAGTTATCTCATGCATCTGTAATAAGATTGATAAATAGATATCTTCCTAACAAATCAATATATCAATTTGGAATACGTTCAGGTGAAAAAGTTGAGTTTGAATATGGAAGAAATAATCTTAATTTCTATCCTTTTCATGTGAATGATGCTTATAAAGTTTTAAGTGAGTTACCAAATGATGTTCCAATATATTTAACAGTTGATATTGATGTTTTAGACCCATCTGTTTTACCAGGAACAGGAACTCCTGAACCTGGAGGTGTAACATTTTTAGAACTTTTAGGTGCTATAAAAGGGTTAAAAAATAAAAATATAGTTGGAATTGATTTAGTTGAACTTGCACCTCACTATGATCAATCAGGAGTTTCAACAATCACTGCATCAAAACTTGTTAGAGAGATGATTCTACTTTTTTCAAAAAAATAATTTTATTATTTTTTATAATATAAATAGGATTCTGCAAGAAGTCTATTCTAAAAGAGTAAATATCAATTTATAAATTTGTAACTACTTAGCGGAAAAATAAAAAGCTTGAAAAATGAGAAGAAAATAAATAAAATGATGAGATGGAAGTGAATGTTATAGAATTACTACAAATAATAGAAAGACAAGGATAAAAGAATTAGAAGATTTATTATCAAAAGGTAATATTTTTAATCTATCTCCACTAAAATTAAAATATATTGCAGGAAAATCTCCTGAAATTGCAACTTGATATCTTCCAGTAGAACTATTTCACAAGTATAACTTGTTGTTACATTTGTTGCCTCAAATACACCATCATTATTACAATTATTATCTGTTTTCCATGTTGTTATAAATGGATTTAATTTACAATTCACTCCATTTCCAGAATATCCTTAAAATAAATAAAATAAAAGTTCTCATAGACTTCTCCAACAAAGAATCTTTACTCATAACATATATATTTGATAATTTAAATAAGTTATATTTATAATATACATGATAATTATTAAAGAAAATACTACATATTTAATAAATTGACTTAAAAAAGCTCAATCTCAAGCCTCATTTTGATTAAAAATAGGATTAATCGAATAAAAACAACTTCTATCAGTTTTAAAGAGGAGTAAAATCATTTTTTTATTTAACAGTTTCTAAAAATATGTTAATATCACCTGTTTATTAAATCGTTTTAAATATCAAACAGTTTTTTGTTTGAATTTTTATATCTTAAAAAAAAATATAAAACTTTTTGTGTATATATTCGTCTTTAGTTAAAATTTTTAGAGGTAGGTATGCCATATTTGATAACTTTTTTTTTACTAATAGGAGGTGTAGCTTTGAGTAGTAGCTCCTTTGAGACTGGCAAAAAATATTGCCAAGAGAAATCCTATCAGCTCTGTTTGAATGAGTTAGAGGTATTTATAAAAGAAAACCCTAAAAGTTCTAATATAAGAGAGGCAAAACAGCTTCTTGGAAGGGCACAAACAAAGCTTTATCAATACACACAGGCAATGGAGACTCTAAAACATTTCCTAAATGATAAAGTTAAAGATGAAATCACAGCAGTAGCTCTTTTAGATTATACTTTTAATTTAAATTATGCTTATGGTATTTATGACGCAAAAAGGGCAAAAGAGATTCTTGATGCAGTTAAAATATCTTTTGATATTACAAAAGATAAAGATTTAAAAAATGAGATTCGTACGTTTATAATACAACTTTGGGATAATCTTTACTATTATTCAAATAATAGTACATATACTAAAACATTTGAATCAATTGACTCAATGTTTTATAAATTATCTCTTTCTGATGAGGATAAAGCTCAATACTACTACAAAAAAGGAATTTTATACTATAATGGTTACTCAAGTGAGAAAGATTATAATAAAGCTCTTTTAAAAGCAGAAGAGAATTGGAAAATAGTTATAAAAGAGTTTCCTAAAGGGGAATTTTACTATCAATCAATTTACTATTTAGTTAATCTTTATAGCTCCAAACAGGATTTTATTACTGCTCTTAAATTTTTAGAGGAGGCAAAAACAAAAACCCTTTTCACATCTTCACACTACTACACAATTGGGAATAAAATCTCTGAAATAGTTAATCCTCAACTTCAATTAACAAACTACTACACATTTCTACCAAATAATAAACCTATAATTAATCTCTCTTGGAGAAATGTTAGTGATTCCGATTTTACTCTTTATAAAGTAAAAAATCTTTTTAAATATATAAAAGAGTATGGATCTAACTATGGTAGTTATCTATCATCAATTAAAGATAGTGATCTTGAAAAAGTAAAATCTTGGAAAGATAAATTAGAGGATAATAAAGATTATAAATATCACTCAAAAGAGTTGACTTTAGATGTTTTACCAGCTGGAACATATGTTTTAAAGGGTAAATCAGATAAAAAAGAGAGTTTTATATTAGTTAATGTAACAGAAAATGCTATTGTTTTAAAAGTTAGTCCTGATAAAGGATTAGCATATGTTACTAATGCTATGAGTGGAGAACCAGTTACAAAAGCAAATGTCTACATCACAAGCTATAGATATAATTATGGTGTGAGTAGATATGAGACAAAATTAATTGAGGGAAAAACAGATGATAGTGGTGTTTTTGCATTT
>DYRY01000057.1:0-2177 GCA_020718465.1 Anaeromyxobacter dehalogenans
TTTCTTGTAAAACTCAATAATATCAATTTTATTTAATTGAGTTGTTATATTTTAATCTTATTGATGTTCGTAAATTTTAAATCTGTTTAATTCTATTTTTTTAGGAGGGGTTTATGATTAATTTTGATGCACTTTTTAAAATCTCCTATGGTCTTTATATTGTCTCTTTTGGAGATAAAGAGATACCGAATGGTTTTATATCTAACACAATTATTTAGATAATCAAAAAGAGCCAATAACATATCTTCATTATAGAGAGATAAGAAAAGCGGCGGCACCTAAAAATGCTCCAACCTATATTGATAAATCAAAATTAGATTCAAATAGTCAAAAAACAGATGATAATGTTAAAAATTCACCATCAAATAAAAATGAAACAGCAGATAAAATATCCCAACAGCCAACAGAAAGCCTCTCAGAAAAAACTGTTTTTAAATGTAGTATTTGCGGTTTTGAATATGTGATGAGAGTGTTGAAAATAGTGGCTTCTCAAATCTTCCTGATGATTGGTGTTGCCATGTTTGTGGAGTTGATAAATCTTTTTTCTCTTAAATAAATTTTAAAATAAATAGAATCATTCCAAAAAATGCTACAATAAAAGCAAGAATAACATAAATCATCCAATATCCTCTTGAGGTATGAAAGTCATAATCTATCCCCTCTGTTGCTTTTGATTGAGCTTTTTTCCATAAAATAAAAATCAATATTACAATTAATATAGATAATATTAATATTGAACTCCATATAATCTGTTTTCTATCTTTTTTCCACTGTTCTAACTCATCTTTTTTATCATTATAGTTGTTATAAAGTTTTAAATAGTCGTTTTTTTGAATATTTTGAGCCCAAAACATCTCATTAAAACTATTTTTTTCAATACTATCTCCATTAAAAGCTATTTTTTCATCTAATATATTTTTTAAACTCCAACTATCATAAAGTTTATAGTACCAAAAACCTTTTAAGTTAAGATTATTAGGGGATTTAAATAGTTCAATTGAGTCACCACTCTCCATTTTTTTAAAATCAATAAGATAACTATTCCAAAACACAGCTAAATATGAGCTATTTTTTTTGTTTTTAACAAAAACTTTATTATCATCAAAATATAGAAAGCTTTTATAAAACTTTCCCTCAAAACCAACTGCTTTATTATCAACTAAAATCTCTCCTTCAACTTTTGAAAGAGTTGCATCAAAATATGTAACACCAAGTGAATCAAGAGTAAACTCTTTTGCAACTCTCTCTTTTGTCACTTTTGAGGCATCAATAAAAACTGTTTTATCTGCTAATGATTGAGAGAATATGAAAATTCTGTTTTTTTCAAAGGGGATTGGATAAAGATGGTTAGAAAATATATATATTTTCTCAAATTTTAGATTTTCAGGAAAGGCCAAAAAGCTCTCTTTTTGTAAATTCTCCTTCTCTGCTATTTTTATATTGGAGTTGGATAAAGAATCATTAAAATCGGAATTAAAATCTATTGGAATCTTTATGTTTTCTAACTCTTTTCCGTTATAAAAACTTAATTTCAACTCATTATTATCTGAATTATTATAATTTATTATTTTATTTTCAGCTTTTTTTTCTGAATAATCTAAAATATTTTCTTCTTTTACTGCAATTAAAGTACAAAATGGTGAGTTTTTTTCTGTTTTGAAATTAAATATTTTGCTATTAATTTCAACTTTTAACTCTGTTTCAATAAAAGATTCATCAAGATTTTGAATTGCAAAGCAAAATTGATTCTCTAAACTATAACTCCAATTTTCTGATGTGATAACTGTTGCATAGTTTGGAACTATTTTAAGATGAACTGTTACATACCAACCTATTAAAAACACTTCAAATAGAGCTAAAATCACAATTGTATATGATATCTTTCTCATTTTTACCTCTTAATTAAAAAATATTTAAATCATACTAAATATATTTTAAAAATTTAACAACACAATACAGAGTATAACATTTATAAACAAAAAATGATAATATATATTAAGAATATATCTAAAAAAAATTTAAAAAAAAGTAATAATTAGAGTAGTGTATAGTAATAATATTTATTTATATAAAAAAAATAGTAGAGACAGATTAATATCTGTCTCTGTAGATATGGGTTTTGGTAGAGACAGATTAATATCTGTCTCTGTAGATATGGGTTTTGGTAGAGACAGATT
>DYRY01000057.1:2277-5849 GCA_020718465.1 Anaeromyxobacter dehalogenans
AATATCTGTCTCTGTAGATATGGGTTTTGGTAGAGACAGATTAATATCTGTCTCTATAGATATGATTTCATATGCATATATTTTAAATTTTAACAAAAAAAATATAAATACAGACAAATTATCTCATAGTTTATAGTGATTAAATAAATCTTTTAATAAAGAAAAAATGAAAACAGTTGATTAAGACTCTTCTATAGATTTTTTTGCTCTTTTTTTACGGTCAGATTTAGTAACAAAACCAATAGCATTTACCTCTGGTGCATCTTGACCATAGATAGCAACAATTAATTTTCTAAAACGAATATTCAACTCATTGAGTTCTGCTAACTCTTTTTCTCTTTTTTTTCTTTTTGAATAGAGTTCATTCTCAAGTTTTTTAATATCTTTCACAGTTTTATCAGCATCAGTATATAACTGTTTTAATTCATCAATTGTAATTGATGTAGTTGTTACATCTGGATGAGTTTCTAAAAAGTTTAATAATAAAACCGATTGCTCTAAAATATCTCTCTTCATAACTACCTCTACATAAGTTAATATATTTTAAACATCTAAAACAGAATTTTATTCAATTTTTTTATTTTGATAAATAATCTATTAATTCTGTTTTGAAACAGTTCTAATTATTCTCTCTCTTTGAAATATATAGTAAATTAGTCGCTCTTTTGCCTGAAAATCTATCCATCTATACTCGATTGCTGTTTCAAAAGAGTCATTATATTCTGATTGTTTAGAGTCAATAACCTCTCCAATAATCTGAATTTCATCAAAAAATGATAGTTTTATTCTAATATAAATTAAATCTCCCTTACTATATTCAACACTATTAGGAAAACGAATTCCACTTGCAGATATATTTGCCTTTTTTTGTTCAAAATGACTACTTTCACTTTTCTCTGTTTGATTAACAAGATATATCATCATCTCTTGAACTTTATTCAGTTGCTCTGTAATAGTTTTAAATATTCTATAGTATGGATCATTTCTTGGTATAAGATACTCAATATCAGGTGCAGATACCTGTTGAAATATCTTCTCTTGATAAATTTCTAATTCACTAAACTCTATTTTTTGAGAGAATATCTCTAATTTATCCTCGATTCTTAAGTAGTTTCTCTCATTATTAATAATTGGTTCTCCAATCATAAATAATGTTATTTTTTGAATCGAAAAACTTTTTAATTTTCCATGAAATCTTATCTCTTTTCCTCCTCGTTGCATCAAACAACGAATTGAAATCCCTTCTGATAAAAGTTCAAGTGGTATCTGGTGCATGAATACAGCCTCTCCAACAGATTCTCTAAAAAACACCCCATTACCAATAAATTTCTCATCTTTATAAAAAGATAACTCTTTATCTTTTTCAAAATAGTCTGATATTCTATGATTCATTTGAGCCTTTTTAATAACTTATAGAGAGAAATTTTACCATTTTTACTAAAAATTATCAAATAAATTCTACTCTATTATATCAATAGTTCAGCAAATTTTTAGAAATGATTAAATAATCATGAGTTATTGCTACTACAATCTACCATCAATTAAATCTCTATCAAGAAAGCTTTTTATATCATAAACAATTGAGATATCTTTTTTTAACTCTCTAATATCAAGATTTTTAAATTGTTGATGAGAAACGGCAAGTATAACTCCATCATATCTATTTTTTTGGAGGTGGTTTTGATCGATTAAATCAATATTATACTCATGTTGAACCTCTTTGGGATCGGCCCAAGGATCAAAAATATCAACATCACAACCAAAATCTTTAAGTTCAAGATATAAATCATAAACTTTTGAGTTTCTAATATCGGGACAGTTCTCTTTGAAAGTGATTCCTAAAAGAGCTATCTTTGCCCCTTTAATTTGAATTCCTTTTTGAATCATAAGTTTAACAACTTTGTTTGCAACAAAAATTCCCATATTATCATTGATTCTTCTCCCAGAGAGAATAACTTGAGGATTATAACCAATTGATTCTGCTTTATAGGTTAAATAGTATGGATCAACGCCAATACAATGGCCACCAACCAAACCAGGAGTAAACTTTAAAAAATTCCATTTTGTTCCTGCTGCCTCTAAAACATCTTTTGTGTCAATTCCCAATTTATCAAAAATAAGAGCTAACTCATTTACAAATGCAATATTTATATCTCGTTGTGAGTTTTCAATAACTTTTGCAGCCTCTGCAACTTTTATTGATGATGCAGGATGAGTTCCTGCTATTACAATTGAACTATAAAGAGAGTCTATTTTTTTTGCAATATCTGGAGTTGAACCACTAGTTACTTTTTTTATTGTTGTAAGTCGATTAACTTTATCTCCTGGATTTATTCTTTCAGGTGAATATCCACAATAAAAATCTTTATTAAACAGAAGTCCTGATTGTTTTTCTAAAATAGGAACACAAACCTCCTCTGTGCAACCAGGATAAACTGTAGATTCATAAATAACAACATCTCCACTTTTTAAAACTTTTCCAACTGATTCACTTGCTTTTATAATAGGAGTTAAATCAGGTTTTTTATATTGATCAACTGGAGTTGGAACAGTTACAATATATATATTACATTCTCTAATATTATCAAGATTATAGGTGCAATTTAAAGCATCTCCAATAACCTCTTTTAGTTCCTCTGTTGTTGTTTCAAGTGTAAAATCTATACAACTATTTAACTCATCAACTCTTTTTTTGTTTATATCAAAACCAGTAACTATATACTTTTTTGCAAACTCAACAGCAAGAGGAAGACCAACATAACCTAATCCAACAATAGCAATATGAATATTTTCAAACACCATAACACCCCCTAAAATATAACATCCAACATCTATTTTTTAGAGTTATCTAAAAAATATAGATTTATTTTTTATATTACATATAGAAGAATGTTTTTTCAACAAAATATATCTTGTGTTGAAATAAATATAAAAATTTTGAGTTTTAAGAATAAAAAAGAGTTTAATTTGTAATTATTACAGGCTACTAATTTCAGGGGTCATAATGAGAGTTTTAATATCATTTTTAAGTTTTTCAGTTGGATTAATTGTTGTTCTTTCGCTCTATGGTGAATCAAATAAAAAAGGAGAAAATATGGATAAATATAACAAATTAACCTCAGAAGAGGTGAAAGTTATCCTTAATAAAGGAACTGAAGCACCATTTTCTGGTAAATATAACTCTTTTTATGAGGAGGGAGTGTATAATTGTAAGCAATGTGGAGCCTCCATTTATAAATCAGATTCTAAGTTTAATTCAGGTTGTGGATGGCCTGCTTTTGATGAGGAGATAGATGGAGCAATAAAAAGAGTTTCAGATAGTGATGGAAAAAGAGTTGAGATTATATGTGCTAATTGTGGGGCTCATTTAGGTCATGTTTTTGAAGGAGAGGGATTTACAAATAAGAATATACGACACTGTGTAAATTCAATCTCACTATCATTTACTCCTAAAATAGAGAATTTACAAAAAGCTTATTTTGCTGGAGGCTGTTTTTGGGGAGTAGAGTACTATTTTGAGAATTTAAAAGGGGTGAAAAGTGCAATATCTGGTTATATGGGTGGAGAGTTAG
>DYRY01000057.1:5949-17369 GCA_020718465.1 Anaeromyxobacter dehalogenans
GAGTTAGCAAAACTATTTTTTGAAATTCATGATCCAACTCAAAAAAATGGTCAAGGTCCAGATATTGGTTCTCAATATTTGTCAGCTGTTTTTTATGTTGATATTAATCAGAAAAATATTACAGAAAAACTTGTTGATATTTTAAAATCTAAAAAATATGATATCTCAACAAAGCTTATAAAAGCTGAAAAATTCTATCCAGCAGAAGATTATCACCAAGATTATTATGAAAAGACAGGAAAACATCCCTATTGTCATTCAAAAGTTAAAAGATTTTAATGTTTATCTCTTTTATTTGGATGATTCATTTTTAGAGGCTTTTTAAAAGGAGCCTTAGGATTTCTCTCAAAATTTCTTGCTCTTTCTGGTTTTACTCTGTCGTTATTTGAAGCTACCTTTTTTTTAGGAGTTTCAGACCAGTTATCTTCATTAAGAAACTCTTCTTCAAAATCATCAGTTTTTTTCTTTTTGAATTTTTCATCAGCATTTGCTACAAATTTTTTAATTTTATCTGATTTTTCAGGATCAAAATATTTATCTTTTTTGTCAGAAGAGTAGCTTTTTTTCTCATAAGAGCTATTTCTGTCTGATGGGTAGCTTTTTTTCTCATAAGAGCTGTTTTTGTCTGATGGGTAGCTTTTTTTCTCATAAGAGCTGTTTCTGTCAGATGTGTAGCTTTTTTTCTCATAAGAGCTGTTTTTGTCTGATGGATAACTTTTTTTCTCATAAGAGCTGTTTCTGTCAGATGGGTAGCTTTTTTTCTCATAAGAGTCGTTTTTGTCTGATGGGTAGCTTTTTTTCTCATAAGAGTCATTTTTATTGTAAGACTCTTTTTTGTCAAAAAAACTATTTTTTCTAAATCTATCATCTTTTAATTCATCTTTTTGTAAAGACTGAATCTCATCAAGCATTAATAGAATATCTTTTTGATCATGAAATGTTATATATTTCTGATCTAAAGCAACAGTTAAAAGTGATGAAACTTTTTTTATCCAACTCTCTGTTTCTAATTTTGATAAAGCAGATTCATCAGAAACAGATAAAAAAAGTGAAATTGAGGCTGATTTAAATTGGTCAGACAAAATTTGGTCTGTTTTAAATGAGTCTCTTTTAATAAATTGATAAGTCATATTTACAAGTGCTCTTGCTCTTTCCCAAGCACTTGAAGTCTTAATATTTTTCTCTTCCATTAATGCCTCACACAATAGTCGTACATGATAATATTGTTTTGAATTAAAAGCAAGAGTATTTTTTTAAGATTTATTAAATTGCAGAATATTACTATAATTTTTTAATAAATTTTACAATAGAGTCTCTAAAAAAAACTCTTGAACCAGATATTTTATATATTACAGAGTTATCAGAGTTAACAATAAAAGTGGCAGGAATAGAGTTTATTTCAAAATGTTTACCTAAATACTCATTTTCATCATACTGAAAAATTATATCTTTATAACCAACATCTTTTTTTAGCCTTTCAATAGTTTCAATATTACTATCTGAATAGATAGCAATTGTAGGTATTTTTTGTGATGCAACATAGTTAACTCCAGAGAGTTCAATCATGCAGGATGGACACCAAGTTTCAAAAAATAGTAAAACTCCACCATTTTTAAGTGGTTTCAGTAAATCACTATTTGGTATTGAGTAGTTCATTTTTTCTGGAGTAAAATTTTCAACAAAATCTCTCTCATTTTTCTCAAAAATCACCCCAACTTTTGGAAAAAATATAAAAATCACTGATATAGTAAATATAAGAATTAAAAGAGATAGTTGAATTTTAACAAATCTATTTTTATACATAATCTAACTCAAAACTCAAATCAGTTTTATCAAAAAAAACTTTAAAAAGCAATATTCAAATTTATTTTATCAGAAAAACTTATTTTAAACGAATAAAATATAAAATTATATCTATTTATTGCATTTTAAAATTTAAAAAATAACAAAAAATAAAACTATTTATATTTTTCCTTTTTTTGATTTTATAATTTTTTTATGTTAATCTGTAACTTTAATATAGTAGTTGGATTTTATGAAAAATATAGTATCCTATCTAAAAAATTGTTATCAAAGTGAGAATCGAGGTATTCAGATACTGAATTTTTTTAGTGAGAAAATAGAACATCCATTTTTTTTAACACATGCAGAGGCTTTTGATGGATCTTTTCCACTTTATCCTGTTGATGAGGAGTGGGGAATAAACTGTGAAAAAACATTAATTGTATATGCTCGTGAAAAGGAGCTTTTTCTATCTCTTTTTTTTATTGTTAATAAAAAATACTCTGCTCCACTTATAATTACTCCATGTAAATTAATAAAAGAGGATGGATACTATATTCAGCCAATTTTTGAGGAAACTATTTTTAATGTTGATGCCTTAAAAACAGTGTTTGATAGAGATGATATATCAAATATATCACTTTCAAAAACAGTTGATTTAGTCTTTTATCATGAACTTATCTCTTTTTGTAGAGAGACTCTTCCAGAACTTAACACAGAGTTTATGGTTGAGTATCCAAAACTTTTAACACAAGATGAGATTCATAAATTTTCAAAAAAAGAGGAGTTATCTCTACTACCTGTTGGAGCTTTAGGATTTTTTAAAAAATCTTTCTCTGCTCAAGGTATATTAAATGAGCTTCAGATTTTATCTCAAAGTATTGACTACTCAAAAGGGCTTAAACTTTTTTTAGGAGAGAAAAATAGTTCTTACAATCAAGTTGAAAACATTTTTCAAGAGGATGTTCCTGCACTTTTAAGTGAGGCACAAAAAACACTATTCTCATCTGTAAAAAAAAATAGCCTATCTATTATTGAGGGACCTCCAGGAACAGGAAAATCATTTACAATTGCAGCATTGGCAATAGCATCAGTTCTTTCAGGTAAGTCTGTTTTGATAACATCATCAAATAATCAGGCTGTTGATGTTGTTCAGGAGAAATTAAAAAATCAGTTTAATTTTATTGATGGTGTTGTTCGTGGTGGTGGACGAGGAGACTATAAAAAAGAGATGATAAACCGATTGGAGGGAATATTAACAAAAACTAATATCTCCTCTTTAGATAAATTATCAGAGAGTAACTTAAAAATAGAGTATAATTTAATAAAAGATAAAATCTCAAAAATTGAGATTTTAATAAATAAAAAAGGAAATAAAGAGTATAAAAGAGGAGTGTTTTTTAGAAAAAACAGTAAAAACATACTTTTCTCTATAAAAAAAGGGTTTATGTCTTGGAAAATCAAACATGAATCTTCAATTGGAGAACTTTTTGTAGAGCTTTATAATTATGAAATTGAGAGAGAAAAAACTTTGTCAAAATTGATATTAGTTACCTTTAAAAATCGATTAATAGATTCTTTAATAAAAAATAGAGCAACAATAAACTCATTTTTGAGTGCATTAAAATCAAAAACGGGAGGCAAAAAAAATACAATTTTTGAATCAATTGACTTCTCTATTATAACATCAATTTTCCCTATTTGGCTTGTTTCTATATCAGATATACCACATGTTATTCCATTTGTTAAAGAGATGTTTGATTATATAATTGTTGATGAATCAACACAGTGTAATCAAGCTATAACACTTCCAATTTTTCAACGTGGCAAAAACATTGTTATATCTGGAGATACAAAACAGTTAAGACATATCTCATTTTTAGCACAAAAAAAACAAAACGATTTAGCTTTAGAGGAGAAGTTAACAGAGAAAGAGATAAGTATCTATAATTACCGAGATAGTAGTATTTTAGATGTTGCACACTCACTTATAGAGTCTCAAGAACAGATTGTATTTCTAGATGAACACTATAGATCTCTTCCTGAAATAATCTCATTTAGTAACTCTAAATTTTATAATAACTCTCTAAAATTAATGACATCTTTTCCAAAAGATAAAGGGGATTTTGGAATTGAGCATATAAAATTAAACTCTACTAGAAATGAAAAAGGATATAATAGTGGTGAAGGAGGATGGATTATAGATAAAATAAAAGAGATAATTAAAAAAAATGATACTATAGCGGTAAAAAAAGTAGAGGATTTAAAAAAAACAGAGAGTAAAAATTATAAATCATTATATAATGAAATGGTTGAAGTTGCTCCATCTATAGGAATATTATCTCCATTTCGAGAACAAGTTGACTATTTAAGAGATATAATTGATAGAGATTTGATGTTTGCATCAATAAAAAAATATAATATTTTAATCGGAACAGCTCACTCATTTCAGGGTGAAGAGAGAGATATAATGTTTATTTCACTAAACTTAGATTCAACAAGCCATCCATCCAGTTTTATTCATCTTCAAAAAAGTGATGTTTTTAATGTTGCAGTAACAAGAGCACGCTCAAAACAGTATATAATATCCTCCTTTAGCAAAAATGATATAAGAGGTGGGGAACTATTAAAACACTATTTTGATTTTTTAGAGAATCCATTTGTATTAACTTCACAACAAAAAATTGTTAAAGATGATTTTTGTGAAGAGGTTATCTCTTTTCTAAAAAATATTGGAATAGTAGAGATTTATCAAGGTTACTCAATTGGAAATATTCCTCTTGATATTTTTTTCATATACAAAAAGGAGAGATACTCTATTGATTTAATTGGATATTCAGATGAATATCAGGATATTTTACCAATAAAACAGTATCAGATTTTATATAGAGTTGGAATATCAGTTTTTCCACTTCCATACTCAAATTGGTTTTTAAACAATTTAAAAATAGTAGAAAATATAAAAAATTGGTTAAAAATATCATAAATTTAATTAAAAGATATTAAAGATTTTTTTTTATAAAGTGTAAAATTACTTTTTTCATAAAAAAATAGTTTTTATTATTTTTATATCTGTTTTTTTAGTAGTTAAAATATATTAAACTCTTTTAAAATCTCAATATTTTTCTCAAACTGTTTTATTAACATGTTTTTTCCACTAAAAAAAGGTATATTCCTTTTTTTACACTCAACATCTAAAAACTCTGATTGATAATTTAAAGATATCATTTTAGCAAATTTAAAATCATCAAAATTAAAAAAAGTTTCATGAAGATGGCTTGATGCAAAAATTAAAATATCATAAAAATCACTATTTTTCTCTTTTTTTTCATTAAAAGAGATACTATTTTTAATCTCTTCTGAACTTTCATATATTTTAAAGGTGGTTTTATCTCTGAAAAAATCGGGAATTGGGCGACCTGTAACAGAAAAAACATCAATATTATTAATAAAGTTATCTTTTAGATAGGAGAAAACTGTTTTTGCAACACTTCCTGTTCCAACTAAAGCCACTTTAGGTAAGACTATTGTAGAAAATATCTCTCCATAAGATTCAGAAAAGCCAAAGTAGTCTGTGTTAAAAACTCTCCATTGATTAATATTTTCCAAATAAATGATAAGATTTCCATTTTCAGTTTTTTTAACAACATCATCACTTATTGATGATATATTTAAAATCTCCTCTTTTAGTGGTTGGGTTATATTAAAAAATCTATATCCATACTTTTCAACATCTTTTATAAACTCTACAATTGAATTTTTATTGATTTCAATTGCATTATAAAAAAAATTTATATCATTTTTTTTAAAATAGTCATTGTAAAGGTTTGGAGATAGAGAGTATAAAATGGGATAGCCTAAAACTGCACCATAATAGTATTTCTGTTTCATTAAAAATCCTTATAAAAACAGTATTTTCTCATTTTTTTTAGTAAATTACTATTTTTTTATTATGTTTTAATTTTTAAAAGCTATTTTGATATTTTTATGTTTTAAATTTCAAAACTATTTTGATTTTAGAAAATTGGAGTATTTTTTATCCTCTTTTTCAATATGCTCCATCAACCAATCTTTCATAAAAAACATAACATCAGAGTTACAGGGTGCTTTTTCCATTGCTTTTTCAAATTCACTCAATTTAACAATATAGTATTCATGTAGTTTTTTATGAGACTCCACTTCAGGATAATTTGATTTTCCTAAAAGTCCCTCTTCAGCTTTAAAGTGTGTATCTGCATATACTCTTAATTTTCCAAGAATCATTTTTAAAGCATCTTTTGATTCACCTTGATTTAGAAAATCATGAAACTGATTAATCATATCCACAAGTTGCATGTGCTGTTTATCCATAACATCATGATTTACTGAATACTTCTCTGATTCCCAATTAATAAATGACATAACTCCCTCCAATATAAACTGTTAACAAAATCAATAGTTATATTATTAGATATTTAAATCTATAAATCAAGATTTTTTATCATTTTTTATATTTTTTTTATATTTTAATATTTTTTTATAATTTGATAATTTATTTTTATTTTTCAAAAAATATTTAACTTTTTATAAATTATATTTAATTTTAGAAAAAAAATTAACTATTTAGATTTAGTTTTATAAAAAACATATTTTTACAAAATGTCGTGGTTTTTAAGTTTTGTTTTAAGACAATATAACCAAAATATATTATCTAAAAACATGACATTGGTGTCATATTTTCAGGGTTAAACAGTGTAAATACCTGTTTTTAAAGGATAAAAATAGTTGGAAAATCGATTGCTATAACAAAAGTGTATCAATTTTTTTTGAGGAGTAGTTATGAGAAGTACAATTTTAATTTTATTTTGGCTCACATTAACACTTATGGCACAAAATAATCAAGAAACCGTTTCGGAGGTAATAAACGATTCTACTAACACTAATAATTCTACAACTATTGAAAATGTTTTAAATGATGATGAAAATTTGGAGGATTTATTAAAAAACTCTTCTGATTTAGAAAATAAAAATGATTCAGAAAACTCTGATAATTCTGATAAAAAATTATTGGATTCAAAAAAAGACTCCAAACACCCACACAAAAAAAGTGTGGAAAGAAATAAAAAATGGGAAATGAAAGAGATTAAAACTAAAAACAGAAACTCTGAAATTGAGATTAAAAAAGAACCAAACTTTTTAACTATTCCTGGAGTTCAAAAAAACATTGTTAATCTTTGGGGTGGTTTTCATAAAGATCTCTTTGGATATTATGACCAACGGTTTGTTGATTATGATAAAAATGCCTATCTTATGACAAATTCAAAACATTTTGGAGTTGAATTTTATAAATCACAAGAGAACTCATTCTCTAAAATTTTTAAAGAGCTTCGTTTTGGAACAAATATTAGCTTTTATCATAGAAGTGAGTTTGAAACAAAAACTCTTCATGCCGTTGAGTTAAGAAATATTCCAGAGGAGATTGTTCCTGAAGAGAAAGAGGATAGAGCTGCACGTTATTGGTTAAATCTTGGTATTTTTGCTGGAATTAATCAAAAATGGTTTGCATTTGATTTTGGATTAACCTACTCAATGAATGCTTTTTATGAAAAAGAGAGAGATTATAGAGAGGAAGATGGCTCAATAGGAGTAGCAGAGGGGCGTGGTTGGACTTGGGATGATGGAACTTTATATCCTAACCTTCATATCAGACTTGGCGAAGAGAGTGGAATGCACTTTGTTTTCAACATTCTAAGAGAGGATTATGATCCAATTTATGGAATTATTCAAACAAAAATTGTAATACCAATATCACAATATTTTAAACTCTCTGTTGGTGGATATATGTATCAAACAGATGCTTTCTTTATTCAGCCAGAGGTTACTATTGGATCTTTCTCACTTTCAGCAAAAGTTGGAACAATATTCAACTATCAAGATGAGAAGATAGAGAAAGTTGGTGTTCAGGATAGTCTTTTTGCAACAATGTCAGTATCTTTTAACTGGTAAACTTTAGGAATATTAAAAAAATGCTCTTAATGTTTTATAAGGATGGAGTGATATGAGAAAAATATTGATTTCCCTATTTATAGCAATCATATCACTCCCTCTTTGGGGTGGAGTATCTGAATGGAGTTTTTATGGTGAGGCTGGCTTTTATCATAAAGGGTATGATGAAAAAAAATATTTAGACTCACTAAAAACAACATTTCACTCAAATATGTTCTCTATTGGAAGTGAGTATATTTATTTAAAAGATGATAATATGATTATTGGAGGTGGTTTTATTGAAACAACCATCCAATCAGCAAAAATAAAAAATTATGATATATACGAGGAGATTCCATTTACTGTTATAACATTACCATATATTTTTATTGGAAAAGATTTTGGATTTCTCTCTTTTGAGCTGGGTGTTTCTTGGTATTTAACATTTAAAGAGTTCTCTGATTTAAAATATATTAATGAGGATGGAACAGAATCAATTCAAAAAGGGGAATTTAATTGGAATCGATATGAGTCTCATGTTTTTCCCAATTTTAAACTTAGATTATTGAAAGAGGATAGTTTTCATATTGAGTTCAGATTTGGACGAGGAAGATTTAATCCTATGGATAATCTTTTTAATATTGCACTCTATTTTCCAGTTTATGGTGGATTTTTGGGTACTGAACTCTCAATAAAAACACCTAAAACAAATTTTTATGATGAGTATGATGGAATGTTGAGAAGTAATCAAAAATTAAGTTTCTCTTATAGTTATGATGTTGATGTTTTAAATCTTGAGGTTTTTGCTGGTTATCTTTTAAAAAATATTCATGGTGGTTCTGGTAAAATTAGTGGTTTTCAGTATCGATTTAGTGGTGGTTTTCAGTTCTCTTTAAGGTGGTAATAAATTTAGATTGAGGTTATCAAAATAGTGCTATTTAAAGAAATAGTACATTAAACTTTCATTGAAAGAGATAGTCTCTGTTTTTTTAAATCAATAGATATCACTTTTACATCAACAACAGCTCCTATTTCAACAACTTCATGTGGATTTTTTACAAATTTATTTGATAGTTCAGATATATGAACTAATCCATCATTTTTTAGACCTACATCAATAAATGCTCCGAAATCAACAACATTACGAACAGTTCCTTTTAAAATCATTCCCTCTGAAACATCCTCAATTTTCAGTATTCCTTTTTTTAGGATTGGTTTATCAAAATCATCTCGTGGGTCTCTTCCAGGTTTTAGTAGCTCATTAATAATATCTTGAAGTGTCCATATTCCAACACTTAATTTTTCTGAATACTCTGAAATTTTTTGTAAACTATTTTCTAAAGCTTTTTTTCCAATCTCACTACTCCAATTACTCTCAATATTAAGCATGGTAAGAAATTTTTTAGTTGTATTATATGATTCAGGATGAATTCCTGTTTTATCTAAAAGCTCTTTTCCATTATTAATTCGTAAAAAACCTGCTGCCTGTTCAAAAGCCTTTTCTCCAACCCCTTTTACTTTTTTTAACTCATCTCTTGATTTAAAAACTCCATTCTTTAATCTATACTCTACTAAATTTTTTGCAGATTTTTTATTTATTCCAGAAACATACTCTAAAAGAGAGTAACTAGCAGTATTTAAATTAACTCCAACATAATGAACACAATCAACAACAACATCACTAAGTTTTTTTTCAAGTTTTTTTTGATTAACATCATGTTGATATAATCCAACTCCAATAGATTTTGGGTCTATTTTTATAAGCTCTGCAAGTGGGTCTAAAACTCTTCTTGCAATAGAGATATTTCCTCTCATTGAGGCATCAAAATCAGAAAACTCCTCTCTTGCAATATCTGATGCAGAGTAAACACTTGCTCCTGCCTCACTAACAATCATATATGGAACTTTAGAGTCTCTTTTCTCATTCCAATTAGCAATAAACTCCTCGCTTTCTCTTGATGCTGTTCCATTACCAATTGCAATAAGATTAACCCCCCATTTTTGAACAAAGTTTGATACCACTCTTTCAGAACCTACAATATCTTTTTGTGGTTCTGTTGGATATATCACTCCACTATCAAGAAACTCCCCTTGAGGATTAATAACTGCTATTTTGCAACCAGTTCTAAAACCTGGATCAACTCCAAGAATAGTTTTTCCAGCTACAGGTGGTTGAAGTAGTAGATTTTTTAAATTTGTTGCAAAAACTGATATAGCATGACTCTCTGCCTCCTCTGTTAATCTATTTCTAAACTCTCTTTCAACAGATGGAAATATCAATCTTTTAAATGAGTCTAAAATAATATTTTTAAGATACTCTGAATGCTCACTATTTTTAGTTTTTACTAATTTTGATTTAATTAAATCAACAGCTCTATCCTCATTAACATCAATGGAAACAGATAAAACTCCCTCTGATTCACCTCTATTAATTGCAAGTGTTCTATGTGGAACAATATTTGATATTTGGGATTCAAAACTGTAGTAAAGTTTATAAATTTCACTTTCATCAACACTATTTTTCCCTTTTTTTGATTTTATAACCCCTGTTTTTTGAATAAAATCTCTAACTAAATTGATTATATCACTATTTTGGGATATTTTTTCAGCAATAATATATGAACTCCATAATAGAACATCATTTTCTGTATGAAGCTCTTGTTGAGGGGATATATAATCTTTTGCTAATTCATAAAGAGATTTTGATGTTTTCTGTTCAAATATTAAATCTGCCAAAGGCTCTAAACCCTTCTCAATTCCCACACTACCTTTTGTTTTTCGTTTAGGTTTATATGGAAGATAAATATCCTCAAGCTCTTGAGTAGTTGTGCAGTTTTCAATTTTTCTTTTTAGTTCATCTGTTAACTTTCCCTGCTCTTCAATTGTATTTAAAATAGTCTCTTTTCTTTTTTGAAGTTGAAAAAGATACTCATATCTCTCCTGAATTTCTCTAATTCCAACCTCATCCATATTTCCTGTTTGCTCTTTTCGGTATCTTGCGATAAAAGGAACTGTATTATCCTCATTTAAAAGTTCAATAACTCTATTAACATATTGCTCTTTTGCACCCTTTTCTTTTGATATTATTTTAACAAAATTATCCATTAAAGCTCCTTATAGAAAATAATTATCGTTTGATTTTCCATAAAAAAAAATAGTTATAGTTAATTTGAGATTTAAATTTAAAAATCTATAAATAAAAAAATGAATTAATATTTTTATTTTAAATAAATAAAAATAGTGTCAATTGAGATTGACAAATTGTTTTTAATTCTATAATTTAGCTAAAATTAAGTCAATTGAAAACTCTGTTTAAAAATATTTTTTGATGGTGGATTTTCTGATATCTATAAAACTCTTAATTCAAACCAAAAAAATACTATTTTTTAATCTATTTGCATCCATATGAATAGATTTTTTTCTCTATCATGGCATTAAAATACCCTGTTCATTTATATATTTTCTATTTTTTTCTTTAATGTAATAAAAATAATGAATAATATGCTTTCAATTAATTGAAGTTAATCTGTTTTTCTATTTTTTCTATTTACATTTTTTTATTTGCTACTTACATCTACTTATTTTCTTCTGCAATTGGGTATTTTCTTGGCTGTAATGATTATAAACTACTGTTTTTTATATTTTCTATAAATTTTTATAATAATTTAAAGATT
>DYRY01000058.1 GCA_020718465.1 Anaeromyxobacter dehalogenans
TTTCTATATACTATCTAAAGAAAAAATAACTATTTCTAATATTTTTCTGCAATTATATGTTTTTTTTATATTGGGTGGTGAAGATGAGTTATAGTAAAATATTAACAAAAAATAGTTGTTTAATAGATGATTATCCTCTATAAATTGGATCTAGGCCAATAGTTCCCTTTAGATATTGAAGATATGATGTGTTTGATACTGTTTCAAGCTGCTTTTGGGCATACTTTAATCTATCTTCAATATTAAGTTTTATTGATATTTCAAGAGAGTTTTTTTGATTTAATTTAGATTTAATATAATCTATTCTCTCTCCCCAAAACTTAATCTCATAGTTTTGTCTGTTTTTTAATCGCTCTTGATACCAACCAGAAGATAAAATATACTCTAGTGTAAACATATCTCTTATCTCTTTATCTTTTTCTGTTTTACCATTGTAGTTTCCCAAAGCCATAATATGAAGAAGTGCTTTTAATGGTGGAATTGCACCATCAACACTACCATCTTTAAAATACATTGAAGAAACAGTTTTTTGAGAATCTGCAATATATAATATCCCTTCAACAAAAGCCTCCATATCTTGAAGCTCTGGTTTTAAAACATTTTCAGGAAAAACTGCTTGTGGTTCATCAAAAACAGTTCCCATATATCTAAATAGAAACGATTGAGTTATTCTATAACCAAGCCTACTTGCTGGAATCAAAACTCCATTATGCTTGAAATCCTCCATTTTTTCAAATGAACCCTCTTTTATAAGATTATTTATATCTCTCTGCTCATCTGTTAATCTGCACCATAACTCTGGAATCAATATGCTTATATCATGGTCTACTCTTGTTTCTGTTCCAATATAACCAGCAGCAGATGAGAAAACTTTTTGCCCTGTTAAAATGTAGGATAGAAGTGCATTATTAAGGTCTGTGATGTAAGGTAGCATATTGAAAGGTCCTTTTGTTAATGCACCTTCAGAACCAAAACCTGTTGTTGATGGAGATTTTCCTGTTAAACTTGTGATTAAATCCATAAATAGTTCTGGATAATCTTGATAATGAATTGGGTTATAAACACTTAAACCCTTAATTCCTTTTTTCTTATCTGGTCGATTATTTCGTCTTCCCATTAAAATTGAATCCACAGGAAAATAGATAGCCCTATCAAGAGGTATCTTTCTATGAAATCTTAAACCAATTTCTGCAAGATAAGTACCTATTGAATATACTAAATCGGGCCTTTTTTGAAGATATCTAGGGTTTTTACTTGCCTCTCCATTAACTAATCTTGGGTGTGATGGAGTTACAAAATAGCTTGAATCATCACCATTTGCACCAATTTTAATAAGCTCTTGAATAGGAGTTGTATATTTATCAAACTCTATTGCATCCTCTATTAAATCTCTTCCATGTTTTGGTGTTAATGGTTCATAATTTGTTGTAAAGTTTCCTTCTTGGGCTAAATCAGCTTCAGCCTGTTTATCATAACCTTTATGAATGGCCTCATCTGGTCTTTGGAATAGGTATCTTTCACAGTTTGATGTTAGTTTTACACTACAGCTTTTATAGTACTCTTTTGAAAGATTTGGAAGCCAAGTTAATGGAACAGTAATTGATGCTGTTACATCATCCTCCATCTGTATTTTTTCTGCAGCAATAAAATCTGACCTAAGTTTATGAACATACCAGAAAGTTTCAGAGGCAAAACCAACTCTTAAATAGCTTGCAACTATTTTTCTTCCATTAAAAAGAAGTGCATGCCCCTCTCTACCATTAATAATATCAACACTAAAGTAGTCTCTCCAATGTTTTACACTATCCTCCTCTCTATAAAAACGTTTTATAAAAAGAACTAAAGCTTTGACATGTATTGGAATATCATCTAAGTAACTATTATACTCATCTGTGTAAAATGGTGATGGAGTTAAAAGTTTTATAACAGAACCTAAAGTTCTATCTCTACTCAACAATCTTATTGATGCTATCTCTCTTTTTGGATGCTCTTTCCATCTTTTTGAGTAGTCAAAATTGATTATTTTATCTGCTACCTCAAAATCACTCTTCATATCATCAATATAAAAAGAGCCATAAATTATAGCATTGAGTAGTGATTTTGATATTTCCGATTTTCCACCTCCTGATACAGTTGATGGTTTATGGCAAAAAACCCCCTCTGGATATGTACTAACAATTCTCCAAGATGGTGCTGCAGGATGTTTTTCCATGTGAAGTTTAAAACCTGTAGGATGAATATAAAAGTGATTTGGAAGAAGCTTTAATTTTTTTGTTTCACCATTATAATCCCAAGATAGTTCACTTTTATATAAATCTATCTCTGTTAACTCTGGAATATATATGATATTTTTGTAGTTTTTATCAATACCATAATTTTCAGATTGAATATCCATAAGGTTAGAAAAATCTCTCTTTACCTCTTCAAAACTATAGTTTTTTGAAAATTTACGTAAAAACCCAGCTCCAGAAAATCTCTCTCCAATATTTTTTCTTGGAAAAGCCAATGCTCCACCTGCATGCTCCTCCTCTGCAAGACCATAACTATTTGCTGCATAACTAATTTGTGTTTTAATCTCTTTTTTGCTATAGCCATAATAATTATCTGCAATAAGTGTTATAACAATACCACTATCATCACGGCATGTTAATTTAAATGGATTTCCTCCATTATAAAGCTCTTCTGAATCTCTCCAACACATACCATCTCGTTTTTGTCGTTCAGAAGCATCATCCCAATGTGGTAAACCAATATCTTTTTTCTTTAGTTTTATAAGATGTGGAGCTAAAATTATACATCCTGTATGACCACTCCAATGTTCAACATCAATAGCTGCATCATTTTTCCAAAGGGTTGGATCACCACCATTCCCAAATATTCTTTCAATAAAATCTAAATTACTAACCAAACTTCCAGGACAAAAATATCTTATTTCCATTGTTTTTTCAGGAGAGACACCTTTAACTTCAGGAACAACTATTGGTCTAATAAGAATCGAAAGCATAACTTTAGCCTCTTTTTTTTGCCCTGTTGTAAATGGAAGTTTTTTTAATTCATTTGGTGGATTTATAGCAGACTGAAAAAGGTGTGCAAAGGCAACTTTTGATACCTCTTTTTTATCATGAGAAACAGGAAATCCCCCTTTTACAATATGAAAAGAGCCCTCGGTTGTTCTTCTATCATGAATTGGATTATGAAGAACACCCTGCATAATTCTATAGGATGAAACATACTCATTAATAAACTCATTTTTATCTGGAGGAAGAGATATCTCTGATGCAATCCCTTTTTGGTCTAAAATAAATGTTTGATTTGGAACTTTAAGAGAGTTATCCAACTCAATATCCTGAAAATATCGATTTAAAAAGTTTTGAATCCTTTGGTCAACTGGAGGGAGATAATCTTTTAATAATCTCTGTTTTTCTTGATAATCAAGAATTAAGTTTTCAGATAGATTAATAAACTCTGTTTCAAAAATGGGATCATCCTTAAAAAACCCTTTATCAATATATATTGGATGTCCCATTGCAGCAAGTTTTAAGTTGATATATCTAATCAGATTTTTACGTTGTTCTGATGTTCCGGTATCACATTGATTGTTCATAAAAACTCCATAAAAGTACAATCCATTCTACACAAAAAAAAAAAATTTATCTATAAAAATCGTTAATTTTAAAAATAGTAGATTATTTTAATGTATAAAATTTATTTATTTATTTATTTTTTATAAAACAGAAAAAATCTTTTTATCTAATATAGATTATGTTTCATATTGAAACATAGTTTTAAAAAAGAAACATCAAAAAATAATGAAACTCTCTAAAAAAGATGACATAAAAAATATTACAATTTTGGAAAATATTTTTCTTAAAGTATAGTAAATTTTTTGAGGTTTTTATGAAAATAAGTACTATTTTTTTCTCTCTTTTAATCTCTTTTAACACACTTTTTGGTGCAACAGATAATATTAACTATGATAAAATAGTTTTCTATGTTGATACTGTTGATGATGATATTATTAGAATTTTATCAGAGGATAAAAAAGTTGAAAAATATTTTAAATCTTTTAAAATTGCAGATAGAGTATCTGAAGGTGATTTAGTAATGTTAAAAAATGGAAAAATAAAAGTTATTGAAAGCAATTTTATGCTAAAATCAAAAAAATTATATTAGACATCTTTCATTTCCATCAACTCTTCATAACTCTTCTCTTTCATTTTCTTTCCCTTTCCCTTTCAATCCTTTCTAATTTAACCTATCTTATACATTTTTATAACTTTTTCAACCTCTTTTCGGTTGTGCAAGATGTCTAATTTGTATTTATTACAAATTATAATTAAATTATACTTGAATTTTTATTTAAAACATATATAATTAGCATGTGGAATATTTTGATCTACACACTGTTTATTCTGAGTATGGAGGTGTATATGTTTTTCCAAAGTAAAAAAAAGGCCTTTGAAAAAAAAGTTATAGAGCATTTAAATAGTATGTATTATATGGCATTAAAATTAACATCTAATGAGGGAAGAGCATCTGATTTGGTTCAAGATACATGCTTTAAAGCTCTAAACAACTTCAATCAATATAGAGAGGATATAAATCTAAAAGCTTGGCTTTTTAAAATTCTTACGAACACTTTTATTAATGATTATAGAAAGAAAAAAAGAGAAAGTCTTATTTTTGATTTTGATGGAAATGAGAGTGTTTACTACAATTGGATTGAGGATAATGTAAAAAATAAAGATATATCTCCTGATTCATCATTTTTTTTCAATCAGCTTCAGGGTGAGATTCAACAGGCAATTGATGAGCTTCCAGAGGATTTTAGAATGATGATTCTTTATGCTGATGTTTATGAATTATCATATAAAGAGATTGCAGATATTATTGATGCTCCAATGGGAACTGTTATGAGTAAACTTTTTAGAGCAAGAAGAATGCTTCAAGATAAACTGTACCATCAGGCAGAACAAATGGGAATTATCAAGCAAAAAAAACAGGGTTCCAAAATTATTCATCTTGCAAAATAGGATAGTTACCATCAAAACAGGCAAAACAGAATCTATTTCTATCAAAAATCTTTTTTAATTCATCTAAATCTAAAAATATAAGTTTTTCAACACCAAAATATCTCTCTAAACCATCATGAGAGTAGTAATTTACAATCAACTCCTCCCTCTTAGCAATATCAACACCATAATAACATGGATTAAAAATTTTTGGAGATGCTGAAAAAAGATATATCTCTTTTGCACCTGCCAATTTTAACTGCTTTATAAGATATTTTGCAGTTGTTCCTCTAACAATTGAGTCATCAATCACTGCAATTTTTTTACTATTTACAATTGATTTTATAATATTAAATTTCTGTTTAACTCCTGCATCACGCTCACTTTGTTGAGGTAAAATAAAAGTTCTTTTCATAAACTCATTCTGTAATATTCCACGTTTTAGTGGTATATTCATCTCTTCAGAGAATCCAGATGCTGCAAAATAGCCTGATGATGGAATATCAATTACAATATCAGGGAGTAAATTATGTTTTTTTGCAGTTTTTGCAAGAGTTTTACCACATTCAACTCTTATTTCAGCAACAGATTGATTAAAAATTATTGAATCGGGACGTGAAAAATATAGATACTCAAAAACACAAAAAGACTGTCTCTCTTTTTTTCCTTCATAAAAAATAGGATCTCTATTTTTTTCAAAAAATAAGATATCTCCTGCCCCCATCTCCTTATAAATATCATATTCAAAACTATCAAGTGGTGGAGTTTCTGATGAAGCCATATAAAAAATCTCCCCATTTTTAACTTTTTTACCCCAAAAAAGTGGTCTAAAGCCATAATTATCAATAAAAGATATAATATCTCCACTATTAGTTAGAATTAAAACAGAAAAAGCACCCTTAACAATAGTTTGAATATATTTTATACTATCAATTACTGATTTTTCATAATGAAATAAAAAAAGTGCCCCTAAAAGCTCTCCATCACTCTCTGTTTTTGCTATAAAATCAAATTTATTTTTTAAAATCTCTTTTATTTCAGAGATATTTTGTATATTTCCATTAAAAACAATAGATATCTCTGAAATATCTTTTTTTTTGAGGATGTTTTGTAAACTGTTATTGATTTCTGAAATATCTTTTTTTTTGAGAGTGATTGGCATCAAGTTTAGTTCTGAATCAGAACCTTGAGTTGTATAGCGAACATGACCTACTCCAACAGATGATTCCATATTTTTTAGAATATCAATTGAGAATATTTGTGAAACTAATCCCTTTTTTTTATACTCAAAAATAGAGTTATTATCTTTTAAAGTAGCAATACCTGCCCCATCCTGCCCTCTATGTTGAAGCATACTTAAAGATAAAACTAATTCTTCTGATATATTAGATTTTTGTGATATAATAGCTAAAATTCCACACATAAATGATTAAACCTCAATAGTATAATCACACTCTGTTTCAAGAAATTTTTTTATTTTACTTTTAGTTCGAACCTCTAGTTGTCGAACTCTCTCTCTTGAAATTCCTAGTTGTTCTCCAAGCTCTTGAAGTGTTTTGGGATACTCTGCAATGAGTCGCTCCTCAAAGATAATTTTTTCAACATCTTTAAGAATTTTGTATACCTCTTTTAATTTTTCACCAATTTTATCAAGTTGCTCCTCATCAATTATTCTATCCTCAATTCCAATGTCATTAGTTGATAGTAAATCAATATGTGTTGTACCTTTATCATCAGAGATTTGAGCATCTAAATAGAAATCTTTGGATGAGATTCGTTGATCCATTTCAAGAATTTCACTCTCTTTAACCTGAAATCTCTCAGCAATCTGTTTAATTTCACTATCACCACTTTTAAGCATTAATATCTCATTTTTTCTCATCTCCTCTTTTAACTTAAAAAAGAGTCTTTTTTGAGATTGAGTTGTTCCAACTTTAATTAGTGACCAATTATTAATAATATAGTTTTTTATGTAGGCTTTAATCCACCAAACAGCATAAGTGATTAATCGGTAACCTTTTTCAGGATCAAATTTTTTTACAGCCATAATAAGACCATAATTCCCCTCTTGAATTAAATCAGAGAGTTTAAAACCATAATTTTTATATTGATATGCTATTTTTACAACAAATCTTAAATTTGAGTTAACAAGTAACATTGCAGAGTTTTTAGTACCTTCATCTCTTAATTTTTTTGCCAAAGAGAACTCTTGCTCCTTACTAAGAAGAGCAAACTGATTTATCTTTTGAATATAGGCATCTAATTGGTCATAAACTTTTGGTATGTTGTTATTCATAACGACTCCAACTCAATCCATACTAAAACATATCCTATTTATAATTATTTCATATAAAAAACGAGATTTGTTTATAATAAAAAAAAGAGATATACTAAAAAACATCTTGATTTATAATTATTTCATGTAAAAAAACAAAATAATATATATAAAAGAGAACATTTTTAAAATTATTTTAAATTTAAAGATAATTCAAACTCAAAACTCTCTTTTTTACAAAGTGTGTCATTACAAACACCAAAAGAGAAACTACCTTTTAAATCAGTTTTACCACTTTTTTCACAAGTGGTCTCAATTTTTAGCTGGAGAGAGTTATCACTCATTGTTGCATCTTTTTTTCCAAACTTCTCTTTAGAGAATTTGAAACAGCTTGATGTTGGTTTAAATGATAGAGGAAAATCTTGGTTTATATGCCAACCATTTTTTGATGTAACATTTACAAGTAAACTATTTGAATCAGAGGTTTTGAGCTCTTTCTCAAAAACAATATTAACATCAGATTGTTCTGATTTTGCATCATAAAGATTAACTTTATCTGCCATCAAAGAGATGGTAAATATAAAAAATATTGATAAAAAAACTCTCATAAATCCTCCAAAAACAGATATTAATAGTAATAATAAACGATTAAAATCTGAAATTATTCAAAAGCTTTTTTGTTTTACAAAAAAAATCATAAAAAAAACTTTAGCTTTTTTGTTTTACAAAAAAAATAGAAAACTATATTTACTCAACTTTAGTATTAAAACTAAATGGTAATTTCTCTGTTGCACAAATCTCATCAGTACAATGACCAAAACTGAAATTACCGGATATTTTATGCTCACCAACTTGAGAACAAACTCCATTTAGTGTAAAAATTATCTCATTTTCAGTTGTTTTTGAGTCATTTTTTTTAAACTTTTTATTTCCAAAATCGAAACAACCATCATCAATAGATAGAGATATTGGGAAGTCAACATTTATATGATGACCACCTCTTACTTTTGCCTCCATTTTAAGTGATAATTTTTCACCACTTTTAATAGTTTTCGGAATTTCTGTTGAGATTGTAAAATATTTATCCTCAAAAAGGGATGAATCTATTTTTTTATTCACTTTTTTCTCACCTTCATTAACTATTTTTAATTGAGAATTTGAATCACTTTTTGAACAGGATGTTAAAAGTGTTGAAACAACCAAAAATAAAATGAAATAAACTGTTTTTTTCATAAATCCTCCTTAAATAATACTCTAAAGAATGAAAAAGATTCTTCTAATCTTACAAATATAAAACCATTATCATAAAAGAGTTTTATGGCAATTTAGAATATATCAAGGTAGAAGCTCATCTCTTTTTTCTCTAAAACAGTTATTTTCATCAACAAAAACAACTGTTGGCTTGTAGTTCTTAAGCTCATCTTCAGAGTAGATTCCAAATGTTGCAAGAATAACAATATCACCCCTTTTAAAAAAGTGTGCTCCTGCTCCATTTACACATATAGTTCCACTATTGGGAACCCCTTTTAAAATATATGTCTCTATTCTTGCACCGTTTGTAACATTCCAGATTGCAACTTTCTCAAACTCTCTCATGTTTGCAAGTTTCATAAGTGTTTCATCAATTGTAACACTCCCTTCATATTCAAGATTTGCATCTGTTATTGTTGCACGATGGATTTTAGATTTAAACAGAATTGATTGCATCTCATCCTCCATTTTCTGCTACATTCTATTACCACTTTTAGCAACAAAATTCAATATCAAAACAGTAAAATAAAACAAAGTTATTTTAATTATAATATAAAATAGTGAATAATTTATAGTTATTTCTAAAAAAATCTTTTATAAAAGGACTCTCTTGTTATCTCAAACATATTTGCATCTGGTGAAAGAGAGGCTATCAAACCATTTAGATATGCTAATGTTCTACCATAAAGAACTACACCACTAGGAAAAGAAATATTCATCTCCTGAATAAGAGATACAACATTTTGATGTAAAAAATTAAAATCTAAAGTTATTCCCATTATCTCATTTGCACTTCCAGTTTCAATTCTAGAGAATATATTATCTAAAAGGTTACCCATTCTACCACGATCAACCTCTTTTATTAAACCCATTTTAATAAAACTATCAACAATTTTTTTTAAATCAAAAGATAAAACAGCTCCAATACTATCTATTAAAGCAAGTTTTACATACTCTGGTAACTCTTTTGATTGACCAAAGTCAATAAATGCTATTTTTGCATTTGATGTAAAAAATAGGTTTCCTGGATGTGGATCAGAGTGAAAAAAACCATCACAATAAAATTGTTTAAAATAGGAATCTATAATAATTTTTAAAAGACTATAAGGTAATATATTCAATTCACTCATTTTTGATATATTATTTATTTTATAACCATCAATGTAATCCATAACTAAAACTTTTTTTGTTGAAAATTGATGGTAAATTGTGGGAACTATAACATCACTATAATCTGAAAAATTCTGCTTGAATTTTGTTGCATACTCCCCCTCTTTTCCATAATCAAGCTCTAAAAATAGAGCATCTTTTATCTCTTTATAAGCATCTATCATATGCTTTTTGTTTAAGAGTGTTGAAAGGATTGTTATAAAATATCTCATTAACATCATATCAATTGTTAATGTTGTCTCAATAAATGGATACTGTATTTTAACTGCAACAGTTGTTCCATCTTTTAGTTTTGCTTTATGAACCTGCCCAAAAGAGGCTGCTGCAATTGGTTCATCATCAAACTCTGAAAAAATATTATCAATAGAGTCCCCAACCTCTAACTCTAAGATTTTTCTCATTTTATAACTATCAATTGGATCAACTCTATCCTGAAGAGACTCTAATTCCTCAATAACCTCATCAACAATAAGATTTTTCTGGCTGCTAATAAACTGGGCAAATTTTATCAATCCACCCCTTAGTTTTAAAGAGGTTTTTTTATATAGTATTGCATTTTTTCTATGTTTCTTTTTAAGTTTTTCCCAAGAGTATGGTTCTTCAAGTATTTTTATTTTATAAATAACCCATAGATAACTTAGTATGATGTGTGATAGCAACATAAAAAGTGTAAATGTATGATAAATATAATAAAAAAACGTTTGATAGTATGAAAAAGTACTAATAGAAATAGTTTTTTCTTTAAACTCATAACTCATAGAGTTACCAATTTTGGGCTTACTACAAAGCCCTCTATCTCATTTTCATTTATCATGAAGTTTGAGATTACTTTTCTAATGATATTTAGGCTTCCATTTATATCTGCATTTATTAGTAAACTACTTTTTGTTTTAAACAAACCTCTTTTCACTCTTTTTCCTTGATATTTTTCATGTTTTTTAATGAGTTCATTATCTAAAAATGAGCATTTAGATGTATAAGACTCTTCTATCAATACAACTTCAATTCCATAAAGTTCTGCTTTATATTGAATCTGCTCTATTAATTGAGAATGAGGTATTTGAACAAAATTTTGATTTACTTTTTTAGACAAACTTATCTTATTTTTCCAATTATCATTTTTCCCTATAACTATTTTACCAATATCATTAGTTAAACAGAAATCTATTACATATTTACTTGTTTTATGTAAATAATTTTTAATCTTTCTGCTCCTTTTATTGGTTAATTTTCTAGTAAAATTGGATGTTTTGGATTTATTAGATAGTTCTAATTCTGATTTAGCTTTTGCTAATTTTTTGTTGTAATATTGGTTGATTGATTTAATTGGTTTACCATTTATTAAAAATGATTTTTTAATATTTGTAGTTATGGCACATAGATTATTCAATCCTAAATCAATTCCCATTACATTATTTTTATTTAAATTTTTACCGACCTCCTCTTTATTATATATTACCTCAATTACAAAATGATCATATCTTGGAACTATTCTCACCTGTTTTAAATCATTATATTGTACTTTTGTTTTAATGTTAATATTAGTTTTAGAGAGAAGTATCTCATTATATTTCTTAAAATGAGACTTATTAATGGCTTGAATTGTATAAATTAATATATTTCTTCCAGACTCTTTCTTTTTATATTTTGGAAGACTAGGTC
The DNA here is from genome assembly GCA_020718465.1 of Anaeromyxobacter dehalogenans. Lineage (GTDB taxonomy): Bacteria > UBP6 > JAFGXH01 > JAFGXH01 > JAFGXH01 > JAFGXH01. The sequence goes on from DYRY01000058.1 coordinate 11,371, forward strand.
TTCCTTTGTATTTTAATGGATTTTTTTTCCAATCTTGGATTGATTTAAAAAAACTAACCCAATTTTTATCTAAAAGCTTTAAAATTTGTTGAGACACTTTTGCAGGTAACTCTTTATAAGGATTCTGAAACTCTCCAAAATCCATATTCTTGATTATTTTTTCTATCTTATTATAATTTAAATATTTTTGATTTTTAGTGAATTCTTGTCGAATGATATAATTAGCAGAATTATAAAGATTTTTAGATTTAAAAGCCAAATCATCAATCTTTTTGTATAAATTATGTCTCCTATTTACAATATGTTGCTCAACTAAATTCATGAATCCTTCTTTCTAATTTATAATTTTTTTAGATGATCTTTCATAAAAAATATCCAAATTTATTTAAAAAATCAAATTTAAAAATGAATACACACAAACATTCAAGGATATTATCAAATTCACAATCTATTTTCAAGTAGTTTAAAAAAAATCTCAACTTTCTGATTATTAATCATTATTTTCATAGTTTTTAAAAATCATTGATTTTAACCATACAAATATATTATTATGTTTTTGGATTTTGAAGGTGGTTGTATGAGTGAAGATAAAAAACTCTCTTTAAAAGAGCGTTTAGGTCAGAAAAAAACAGGGGGAATACCTCAAACTCTAACAAAAGAGGATTTTGAACAGAAAAAATTAGAGCAACAAAAGTTAGAGGAGGAACGAGTAAAAGAGGAGGAGCGACTTCGTAAAGAGGAGGAGAAAAAAAGAAAAGAGGAGGAGCTTAAAAGAAAAAAAGAGGAGGAGGCTAAACGAATTAGAGAGGAGAAAGAGCGTTTAGAAACAGAAAGACAACTAAAACTTAAAGAACAAGAGGTTTTTCTTAAAGCAGTCTCTGGTGAAACAAAAGAGGGAGAAGCACCCAAATCTAAACTTGGAATTATACTTTCAGTTGTGTTTGTTCTTCTTGCTTTTTTAATTGGTTATGGATTAAGTACTATTTTTTCAGGAAGAAAAGTTTTAAATGAAGCAATTGTTCAATCAGGTAAAGCTTTTGAGATTATTAAAAAATCGGAAGAGGTTCTTGATAAATATGAGCAATATCTTAGAAATCATAAAAATGATAAAGTAGATTTAGGGGCTGGGTTAATTTTAGGAAAAGAGGGGGCAACTCTACTTCAAAATGATGATTTTACAGAAAAATTTCAAATCTATGCAGCATCTATTTATAAAGTTGCTGGAAAAGATATGATTCGATATGCAAATCTTTTAATGAATCTTGTTAATAGTTCAAATAGATTGAATTTAGTTCTTGATAAAAAAACTATTGAGATTTTAGAGGGTGTGAATCAACAAAAAACTCTTATTAAATTACATCAAGAGTCAATTGTAACTCTTGTGAATACAGACTATCCTCTTCCTGATAATAAAGATTTTGTTATTAAGATGGGAGAAATGACAGAGTTTGTTAGTGTTTATGAGGATCCTAACCCTAACCCTAAAAAAAAGAAAACACCATTTGATGACAAACTTAATGTAAGATTAATTAGAGATACAAATATTGAGTTTGCAATTCCTAAAGTCTATCTAACACCAATAACAGATGCTTATAAATATTTTGAAACAATAAAACCAGAATTTGTTAAATATGAAACAGCATATCGCCCTATTAAAGATGATTGGAAAGAGATTGACTCAATGAGAAAACGTTTAAAACAGACTCTTGAGAAAAAATCTAAAGAGGCTCACTACTTTACATTCTAATCAGAAAATTATAAAAAAAATAGTATAATCAAAAAGAGTTTTTTATTTTAAGAAAGCATAATAAACAAAAGAGATAATAGATACAAACCAACAGTAATATGCAAAATAGTAAAACTTCCCTTTTTTGATGAGTTTAAGCAGAAAAATAAGAGAGAATAGGCCAAAAATAAAAGATGCTAACCCACCAACTAAAGAGACAGAAACAACAGATGATTCTAATGTAGTCATATCTTTGGCATGAAGCAGACCAGCTCCTAATATTGCTGGAATTGAGAGTAGAAAAGAGAATACTCCTGCAACTCCTCTATCAACTCCAAGAAAAATAGCAGCTGATATTGTTGAACCTGACCTTGAGATTCCAGGAATAATTGCAATACCTTGAACAACCCCAATAATAAAAGATTTTTTATATGTTAAAACCCCATTTTTTTGTTGAAAATATTTTGATGCAAATAGAATAACTCCATTAACAAAAAGTATACAAGATATAATAATAGGATTTGAGAAAAGTTTTTCAAAATAATCCTCAAGCAAAAGACCAATTATTGCTGTTGGAGTTGTGGCAACAAGAATATAAAGTGCAAGTTGTCCATCTGGATTGATTTTTTTTTCAAAAATAATTTTAAAAAAACCAACAATAACTCTCCAGATATCCTTTCTAAAAACAATAAGAACTGCTAGAAGTGAGAATAAATGAAGAAGAATTGCGAAAAATATTGGTAAACTTGAGTCACCAAGAATACCATGAAAAAGATGAAGATGCCCAGATGAAGAGATTGGCAAAAACTCTGTTAATCCCTGAATTGCCCCCTCTGAAAATGAATCAATATATCCCATAAACACTCCAAAAAGACTTTAAAAATCTATAATAAAAATGATTCTAATAAATAATAAAATCCCTAAATAGTAATTAATCATTAGAGAAGTTGAAATTTTATATTTTTATATTTGTAAAATCAATATTTTAAAAATAGAATTTAATAGACTTCTTGCAAAACCCTATTTATATTATAAAAAATAATAAAATTATTTTCTTTCTTCAAGTCCCTCGCCAAGTATTGGAGAGGGATTTAGGGAGAGGGTTCTTTAAAAAAAAATATAAAAAAAACTCTTTTTATACTTTTTCTAATTTTTACAATTTTAATTTTTAGAAAAAAGATTTTTTATGATATTAATAGAATAGATCAAGAATAACCTCATTATCCTCAACTCTCATTATAATACCATTTTTATCTGTACTTTTTTCAAAATGAACAAGACGTAACTCCCCCTTTTTAGGTTTAAGAACAAAAAATGCCTCTGAATTACTATTATATTGAAGTGTTAGTTTTCCTTCAATAGAGTATTTTTTTTCACCAACAAGCTCAACTTTAATATCTCCCGATTCAGCTATATATACTCTTGAGGACTCAGAATCATAAAGAGGTTGATCATCTTTTATAAGAATTATTGGCATTTTAGGCCCTTTTTTATTTTTTGGGTCTATTTTAGGGATGTTTTCAAATAATTTAAAACTATCTTTACTAGTTTTGCCTTTCATTATAAAAACCTCATTATCAAAACGTGTACACTTAAATACTCCATTTTCACTTACAAGTGTGATATTCTCTTTCTCTATATTTTTTTTAGAGTCTTTTAATGAGACAGAGTATATAATTTTTTGTTCATCTTTTTTAATCTCTTTTAACTCTGTAATCTCTCTGTAATTTTTAAGAATACTCTTTAAAGATGTTGTAAAATTATCATATCTTGTCAACTCTGTTTTTGAGGTTATTCCAACACTTTTTAAAACCATTTTTGATTTTTTACTGAGATATGGATAGACATTACTTACATTTGTTTCTGTGATATCATTGCAAAATTTAATTAACTTCTCTGGATCTTTGATTGTTCTATCTTTTTTCTTTATTTTTGCAGTTTCTGGAGGGAAGAAAAGTCCCCAATCACCAATAGAAACAAAACCAGATACTTTTTCAATAATATGCTTTTCAGTTTTCCCATCATAATTTAACTCTAACTCATTTCCATTTGTAAATGTGAATGTTCCTTTAGATTTAGGAGCATCTTTACACTTTTTATCAAAAGTTCCATAAAATTGAAAAGTTCCATCAAGTTGAAATACAAAAACCCCATCATTTGCAGAACCAGAGTCCCAAATTCCTGCAATTGGATTTGCCTCTCTATCAAACTCTTGATGTGGAAAAACCCTCTCCTCTCTTGTTTTTTCAACAACTTTTGGAGTATTCTCCACTTTTTTACTACTCTCAACAGCTAAAACTTTTTTTACCCCTTGAGTTTGTTGATTTGAATCATCTTTCTGACCACAAGATGTTAAAAAGATTAATGTTATAATTGCAGATAGAACTAATTTTCTCATTTTTACTCCTTTTTATCTAAAACTACTACTTCATCTCTTCAAGCACTTTTTTAGCTTTTTGAGAGTAGCTGGAAGATGGAAAATTTTTAATTAACTGTTTAAAAATCTCTATAGATTCTGCTGTTAATTTAAGTGATTTAGCAGAGTATCCCATTTGAAAAAGAATTTGTGGAATATGATTACTTTTGGGATATGCTTGAACAAATTTATTCATACTTAGAAATGCGTTTGTATGGTCATTTTCAGCAAAATATGTTTGAGTTATCCAATATTGAGCAGAGATTGATTGATTATCTTTTGGAAATGTTTTTACAACATATCCTAAAATCTCTCTTGCCTCTGTGAAATTTTTATCAATAACTTTTTGATATCCAATTATAAATATCTCTTTGGGAGTTTTTAGTTGTTTATAGTCTGTTTCCACTTTTGTTGTGGTGGTTTTTGAGTCGGTTTTATCTTTATTTTGATTTTCTGTACTATTTGATTGAGTCTCCTCTTTTTTTATTGTAATTGTTGATACATTTGCTTTAACATCCTCAAAATTACCCTTTAAATCCTCAATTTGTTTTTCAAGTTGCTCAAATTTAAAAAGAATCTCCTCACTTTTACCAGATAGTTTTTGAACATTTTGTTCCATTGTAACAAGGTCTTGACCAAAATTTGCATTATTTGCTCTAAGAAGTTTTTTTGCCTCTTTAAGAGTATCATCAAGCTCTGCAAGTTTTGTATCCACCCTTTTAATAGATCTATCTATTGCATTTTTATTATCTTGAACAGCAACTTTTAAAACTTCATGTTTTTTCTCAAGAGCTTTTATTTCTGCTTTTATTAACTTTCCCTCTGCATTTGAAACACAAGAGGATAAAATAATCACAAGAGACAAAAATATAACAATTTTTTTCATATAAAACTCCAAAACATTAAGATATTCTTGAATTAATAACAGATAAAACATTGGATATAACTTCATCAATTGTTTTATCACTTGTATCAATCTCAAGGGCATCATCTGCCTTTTTAAGAGGGCTTTCAGCTCTTTCTGAATCCTGTTTATCTCTTAAAACCATTGCCTCAAAAATAGATTTAAAAGTAACTGTTGGGTCTTTCTCTTTTAACTCTTTAAATCTTCTTTCAGCTTTTACTTCTGGTGTTGCACTAAGAAATATCTTTACCTCTGCATTTGGAAAAACAACAGTTCCAATATCTCTTCCCTCCATAACAACAGAACAGTTATCAGCTAATCTTTGTTGTTTTTCAACAAGGATTTTTCTTAAATCACCATTTTTTGCAACATCTGTTGCCATTTTAGATACAGTTTCTGTTCTTATAAGAGTAGAAACATCCTCTCCATTAACAAAAACCATGTTTTTATTATTCTCTATTTTAAATGAAAAGTTTAAACTTTTTGAAAGTTCAAGAATCTCTGGAGTGTTATTTTCAATACCTAAATTAAAAGCTTTAAGTGCAACAGAGCGATACATTGCTCCTGTATCAATAAGCATATAATCAAAATGTTTAGCAACCTGAAAACTAACAGAGCTTTTACCAACACCAGCAGGACCATCAATTGCAACAACTATATTTTTTTTCATACAAACTCCAAAATATATAAAACAGATTCATTATAAACAATTTATGGTGTAAATTCAAATTCATTATTGATATTCATAAAAACTATTTAACATTTTCTGATTTTTTACATAAAATCAATTTTTTTTGCTTTTTTTGTTATTTGTTTTTTTTATGATACCAATCTTTTATTTTTGAAATATTTAAATATTTAGTTTTAAACTATGTTTTTTTCAGAATTAGTTTAAATATTTAGTTTTAAACTATGTTTCTTCCAGAATGAGTTTAAATATTTA
>DYRY01000233.1 GCA_020718465.1 Anaeromyxobacter dehalogenans
ATATTTTTTTAGAAGTGGAGAGTGAAATTTATACTATGGATTTATTTGGGGTAAAGGTATAATCTCTAAAATACTCACCACTTTTTATATAATATTGGTCGCTGTTTGCCCAGTGAAGCTTTACTTCTTCACCTTCATAAGGTATGGCATACGTATCTTTTTTGTATCGTCGCAAGGAGACGAAATCCCCGTCTTTGTAGTAGCGTTTAAAGAAATCTGATAAGTGAGAGAATACATCATTTTCAAGGTTTGAAGAAGTGGAGCTTAAAGCCAAACTGTTTTTTAGACCTTGAACTTTTGGACTATCCTCAGCATTCATCCCAGCGCTTGTAAGAGTCTTGACAAGGTCATCTAACTCCTTTTTGCAAGCACTGTTGTCGTTTGAGCTAAAAGCCTTTGCTACGCTTGATAATAAATCATTCTGTAAAAAGTCATTTATCTCAACACTTTTTGAATTTAATATTCTATATATACCAAAGTCTAAATCACTTCTATCGAGTTGGAATATTTCATTTAATATTTTTATTAATTTTTTTTGATTTTCTGTTTGTACCATCTATAATATCTCCCACTGGATTGTAAATAATTCTGTTACTGTAATCGTTTGCTCTTTGGCTTTTTTTAGTTCTTCTATCAATTCATCTCTTTGCTGTTCGATCTCTTCTTCAATATCAAAAATCTCTCTTTGTATATTTCTTCTTTTTTTCTCTTGCGCTCTTATTTGAAGCTGTATATCTGTTTGTGCTGCTATGTTTTCAGTAGCAATCGCTTGTCGATTCAGCTCTTTGATTTTTGCTTTGGTATCCTTTAGCTCTTTTTCAATACTTGCTAATTTGTCTTCGGCCCATTTATGGAGTTTTGAACTTTGATTTATAAAATGAGTTTGATTTGTAGCTTCATTGGCTTGAAGAATTATAGCTTTTTGTTTATTGTATTCATATTCAAGTTTATCTGTATCATTTATATCTATTTTGACCTTTGTATTTAATGTAGCCTCAAGCGATAATAATTTTGTAGCCACTTCTTCATCTATAAATTTATAATCACTTGTAAGTGCCGTAATGATTATATACTCTTCTGTATCATAGGATTTAATAGAGATTTTTGTAGCTTTTAAATAACCCGCTTTTCCTATATAGTCATCAAGAACAGATATTTTATATTTGTTATGAGTTAGATTGAAAACAAGCTTGGTATGTTTCAACTCCCTATATTTGGCTCTATCAATAATCTCTTCACCAAGAGAACTATTCAATCTATAAGTGTGAGCATTTTGATTTGGATTTGTTTTTGAAGCTGATATAAGTTGGTATCGACTACCTTTGTATTCAAACTCTTTAATTTCATCATTAAATACAGCCGTATCACATAATTCTGCTTTAGTTATATCCCAAAATAGGCTTGAAAATCTATCTACGGTATCATTGCTTCTTAGTTCTGTATTTTTGAGTCTCAAATGAACATCTTCATCAAAATTATCAAACAACGATTGTCTTGTCTTAAGTGTAGTTTCTTCTATTTTTTCACTAAACTCTTCTTGTAGTTTATTGAATGCTTCTTCTATTGCTTTGTCATCCCTGCAAGTTTGATAGATTTGGAGTATTCTTTTTTCAAAATCAACTCCACTTTCAATAGAGCCGAGCACTTCATCGGAAGCTCCAAAAACACCTTCAAATAGATTAAACTTTGTTGATAATAGCTCATACACTCTTCTGTCAGCTGCATTTTTCTTATTTAAGAAGTTGATAACCACTACATCAAATTTTTGTCCATATCTATGAACTCTACCAATTCTTTGTTCTATTCTCTGAGGATTCCAGGGAAGGTCATAATTTATTAACATATTACAAAACTGTAAGTTTATACCCTCGCTACCAGCTTCTGTTGCTATCATAATAGATGCTTCTTCTTGGAAGTAATCTACTATAGCTTGCTTCATGTCGGCACTTTTTGCACCAGTTACTCTATCACTATCTTTATGTTTTTCTAACCAAACCGTATATATTTCTTTGGATTTTTGATCCGTATTGGTTCCGTTAAACAATACAACTTTATCAAGAAATCCATGAGCACTTAAATAGTCAAATAAAAATTGTTGAGTTCTTCTACTCTCTGTGAATATAATAGCTTTTTGTTCTTTTACTCCAAGAGTGTCTTGAGCTTCAAACCCTTTTACTAAGGCACTCATAAGTGATTTAACTTTAGTATCAATCTCTATGCTTTTTGCTAATTCAATGAATGTTTCAAGTTCTGCTATCTCTCTTTGGATTGCTTTTATATCATCATCTTGTAGTTTTATTTCTTCTGATGGTATGTTTATTTCAAATTCATTATCTTCATCACAATAATCTTCGATAAGCTCATCTTCATCATCAGATATAATCTCAAAATCTTCCTTAGTAATTTTTTTATCAATTACCATTTTTTTAAGTCGTTTTATTAGAGTTTCAAGGGTTCCAATAATGGCTTGTGTAGATGAAGCAAGTAGTTTTCTGACAACCAAAGTTATAAGAGTTCTTTGCGCAGATGGTATAGAAAATAATTTTTCATTCAGCATAAAATCAGAGATTAAATCATAAAGAGCCACTTCTTCTTTTGATGGTGTAAATTCTTCTACAATTGGTATCCTCTTAGTATAGTTTATGTATTCAATTACATCTTTTCTGAGAGTTCTTTTCACTATTGGTTTTAATCTATCTTTAAGGTCATTCATATCACTTGTAGTTAAAGTTGTTGAAGAAAATTGTTTAGAAAATGATTTTTTATCTCCAAATACAAAATTATCAATTACACTAATAAGACCGAATATTTCAAGTAAAGAATTTTGAAGCGGTGTAGCTGTGAGTAAAATCTTTTTCGTATCTCTTAAAGCATGAGCAATGGCAAATGACATTTTAGCTTTTTCACCACGATGATAGTTTCGCAACTTATGAGCTTCATCAATAACTGATAATTGAAAATTGGCTAAAAACATAGCTTCACTATGTCTTGAAGCAAATTGGTATGATGTAATAATTATTTTATCTTGTTGTTCAAAAGGATTTTTATTACCATTTGCTTTTTCTTCTTTATAGCTATTTCCATCCAAAATAAAACTATCTAAAAAGAATTTTTCTTTCAACTCCATAGACCACTGTTTTCTAAGACTTGATGGGGCTACTATGATAATCTTTCTTTTTCTTTCACTCCAATATTGGGTAAGAACAAGACCAGCTTCAATTGTTTTACCAAGACCAACTTCATCTGCTAATATTACACCACTTGACAATGGTGATTTAAAAGCAAATAGAGCTGCTTCTACTTGATGAGGGTTTAAATCAATTTGAGCGTTAAATATTGATTGAGAGAGTCTATCGATAGAATTGGCACTGTTTTGAAGCGTTAATAATTGTGCATAATATTTTGAGTGATACTGTGTGAAATTAATAATTTACCCTTTATGATATTATGTCTTTAGTTTTACGCACAATGCAGATGATATTTAATAGTATAGCCTCTCATAAATGGAGGAA
>DYRY01000059.1 GCA_020718465.1 Anaeromyxobacter dehalogenans
TTTTCAAGCTTTATGCTAATAATTTAGTTTAATAAAAATAGATCTGTTTTTAATTACTCTGTTTTTTATAAAAAGATAATTTTTCTTTATTTTTTTGTAAATATAAAAAGATTATTCACATAATCCAACATAAACCATTTTTGATGGATTATCATCATAAACAGCAATTAATGCTTGTTGATTACAACCATTAAATCCTTCACATTGAACATCATATTGACAAGCAACACTACAAACATTTGTGTTTGGATTGCATATTCCACTTTGGCAATCTGAATCTTGTGTGCAAGAGACTCCAATCATAGCTCCTGGTTGTTTTGCCATACACAAATACTCTATTTGAGAGCTATTTTGAACTGTTCCTGGAAGATTATAGTAACATAACTCATTATTACTTGAACATGGTGAGATTGAATTGCTACAAGGAGTTAATGATGAGCCTTCCATTGGATAGCAAATACCTGCATAAACCTCTTTATTTACTATCTCATTATTATCATTAGTTGCTTGTTCTCTTATTTTTAAAGGTACACAAAGCTCACTAGCATTACAAAATGAGGTTGAATTACAGTAATCTCTACAAAAATTATTTATACATAAATCACTTTCACAAAACCAGAAACCATCTCCACAAACACCACCAGTTGAGTTATATGCTCTTGTATTATCCTCTAAAATACCACAAACTCCCTCAACCATATCAAATTTAGTAGCTTTTGGAATACAGTCATATCCAGCTGGACATTGAGATTTATGCCCACAACTTTGAACCACTGTAGATGTATCATCAAGATATCTACAAAACCCTAAAAACTGTTTATAGTGAGTTCCAGCATCATTTACAAAACCTAAATTATAGTGACAAAATCCTTTAAATCCAGAGTAAGTACAATCTAAATCATCATCACAAGGAATTGTACAGCTATTATAAGCAATATCACATATATTAGTTGCACACTCATTTGGATTACTACAAAACCCCTTCTCTCCAACACCTGTTGGATTAGTTGGTTGAGCACAAAATAATTGAATTAATCCAATAGAGTTTATCATTTCAAAAGAACTACAAGTTGTTCCTGAAACAACACAATCATTATTACTACTGCAATTATTTCTACAAAACTCTGTATTAAAAGTGTAATAACCAAAAGAGGTAGCGTTAAATGGATGAGGATAGCATCCAAACTGTTTTGTATTGTTATTTCCTGTTACAGAGAAACAGTTAGGATTATTTTCAATACCATCTTCAGTGTCACAATTTTTTGTACAAACACCACTTAAACAGTGAAGTCCTGCTTTACATTGAATATCCCCACAAGTTGAATCACAAAATTGACCAACATCTTTAGTTCTTTGAACTGTTTCACATTCAGATGAAGCACGTTCACAATATCTTATATCATATAGATTTCCACTATCTTCATCTTTATGCCAAACTTGATTACAAAAATATCTCTGTTCATCTCCAAAAGTTGCAAAAGGATCTCTACATTGAGAGTCATTAGAACATCCTGTTCCTCCTGAAATATTAACATCAAGACAGTAGTATCCCTCATTATCATTCAAAATACAATCACTAAACCAATCTGCATTTTCACCACAGTCAGCTTTTGTTCTACAGCACGCTCCTTGTACTCCACTTAAAGGCCTATTATCTGAGCAAACTTCTGGAGCTTTACAAATCCCATTAGTACACACTTGCCCCTGAATTTCACATCTTCCTGTTGGATATTGTGGTGAGCATAAATCTTCAAGACAAGAACCACTCACACAACTATAGTTTGTATCACAGTAACCTTCAGGAAATAGGTTTGAGCATGGTTGTTGATTTGGATGATAGCAAACTCCTAAATAACAAATCCAAGTTGCTTGTGGGCAATATCCAGTTGGGGTTGTTGGAGAACACTCTGCAGTACAAACACTATTCAAACAAACCTCTCCTGCATTTGGACAGCCTCCAGTAGGATTTTGTGGTCCACAAGGATATGGTTTGCAAACACCTCCATCACAATACTCTATTGGATTTATACATGTTCCATTTGGATATACTTGAGAACAACTATTAATGCAAACTCCATTACTACAAAATTGATTTTCATCATGGCAAAGTCCTATTGGATTTTGAGTTGAACATGGATTTCCACAAACCCCAGAAAAACACTCTTTACCTGTTTCACAGTAACCATTTGGAAATGTTGCGGAACATGACTCAATACAACTACCATTTATACAGCTATAATTATCATTACAGTAGCCATTTTGTGTAAATTGAGAACATGGAGCAGTGCAAACTCCTTCAACACATCTTTCAACACTCTCTTCACAAAAACCATTAATATGTTCTTGTGAACATGGAAATTGGCAAGAACCATTAATACAACTCTGATTAATATCTCCACACTCACCAAAAGGGCGTTCAGTGGAACATATATAAAAACAGTCTCCAGTTTTACATATTTTTTCTGGTGGACAATTACCTGTTGGATTTTGAGTAGTACATTTGTTTGCTAAACAGTATCCCTCCATACACTCTTTTCCAGTTTCACAAGCTCCAGCAGGAAAATCTGAAGAACACCTATCAACACAATTTCCAGAAGAACAGATTTTTTCTGTTGGACAAACTCCTGTTTGATTTGCATTAGAACACAACAGAGAGGAATCTAAACACTCTCCACCAATACAGGTTTTTAAAGAATCAGAACAAATCCCATTTAAATTTTGTGATGAACACTCTGGTTGGCATGATGTGGTTTTGGTGGTTGTATTTGTATAACAAATTTCACCACTTGGGCATTTACCATTTGGATATTTATTAGAGCATGGGCGAAGTTCACAAACAAATCCATCATCTGTTTGAATACACTGTTGAGATTTATCTGAACAGGGAGCCATAATTTGATTCTCTTCGCATTTAGTACCATAAGGAATACAGTTTCCTAAATAACAGTAATCATTTTCACTATCACAAACTCCCCAATGATCATCTGCGGAGCATTTTGAAAGAGTCTCTTTTGGTTCATCATCAGTACAAGCAAACATTATAGACATAATGGATAGAATAAAAATATATTTTCTCATATCGCCCTCAAAACCTTTGTTTTATTATAAACCAAAAGTAACTTAAATGCAAAAATATCTTGTTATTTTTTAGAAATTAATAAAAATTCCTTTTTTAACTTACTTTATAAAAATATTTATTAGATATAAATATGTTTTTTGTGAATTTTGTAAAAAATTTAAAAAATAATTGACCTTAATAATTAAAAAGAATAGAATTATAACTGTATTTTGAAGAGGATGAATGTCAACACTTAGTTTTAAAGAGATTAAAAAAACCTATGATGGTAAACTCTACATCATAAAAGGTGTAGATCTCTCTATTAATGATGGAGAGTTTGTTGTATTTGTTGGTCCCTCTGGATGTGGAAAATCAACAATGCTCAGAATGATTGCTGGTCTAGAGACGATAACATCAGGAGAGCTTAGAATCGATGACCAAATTGTTAATGATTTCTCTCCACAAAAAAGAGGAACAGCAATGGTTTTTCAATCTTATGCACTCTATCCACACATGACAATTAAAGAGAATTTAGAGTTCTCTTTAAAACTTAAAAAAGTAGAAAAATCAATTATTGACAAAAAAGTGGATCATGTATCCAAAATGTTGGATTTAGACCCATACTTAACAAGAAAACCATCTCAACTTTCAGGTGGCCAAAGACAACGTGTTGCAATTGGTAGAGCAGTTATTCGAGAACCTAACGTTTTACTATTTGATGAACCACTTTCAAATTTGGATGCAAAACTTAGGGGAAGAATGCGTTTTGAGATATCAAAACTACATCAAAATCTTAAAAACACAATTATTTATGTAACACATGACCAAGTTGAAGCAATGACTCTTGCTAACAGAATTGTTGTTTTTAATGATGGACATATTCAGCAGGTTGGTGCTCCAATGGAGCTTTATCAAAAACCATCAAATCTTTTTGTTGCAGGTTTTATTGGCTCCCCTCAAATTAATACTTTTGAGATGGAGTTAAAAGATGGAAAATTGATTCATCCAAATTTTACACTAAAAGAGAAAATAGATACAAATATAGCAAAAATAACAGTTGCAGTTCGTCCTGAACATATTATTATAAACCCAGAAAACTATGATCTTGAAGCAACAGTTGCACTTGTTGAGACTCTTGGAAATGAGACAATTATTTGGGTAATGTTGGATAAATTAGATTTTAAAGTTCGTCTTAATGAGTCTGAAAGTGGGATAAAAGAGGGTGACAAATTGAAATTGCAGTTTTTAAGAGAGCATATTCACTTCTTTAATACAGAAACAGAGGAACGTTTGTTTTAAAAAGGATTAATTAATAATTTTTTTTAAGAATAGGAGGTTATATATGAAAAAAATTGCAACTCTGCTTTTTTTTGCACTCTTTCAGGTTTTATGGGGAGAGTCTCTATCTTTATGGCATGCTTATACTGGTGAAGAGAGAAAGGCTCTTGAAGAGCTTGCAAAAAAGTATGAAGAGAAAAATGGTGTTAAGATTAATCTTTTGGCAATTCCATTTGATGCTTTTGATAAAAAATTAACAGCATCAATTCCAAGAGGTCAAGGACCAGATGTTTTTATTTATGCAAATGATAATATTGGAAAATGGGTTGAGTCTGATTTTCTTGAAGCATTAGATTATTGGGTTGTTGATGGATCTCTTAATCAACTAATTAAAAGCACAGTTTTAGCAATGGTATATAAGAAAAATATCTATGCTTTACCACTTGCATTTAAAGTTCCTGTTTTATACTATAATAAAAAATATGTAGAGAATGCACCAGTGAATTTTGAAGAGCTTATAGAGATTTCAAAAAAGTTAATGGGTGAAAACAAAAATCTTCTTGGCTTTGCTTATGAGAATACAAACCTATTTTTTCACTCATTTATACATTTTGGTTTTGGTGGTTCACTTTTTAATGATGATAAAAAAGTTAAAATTGGGGAGCAGGAGAGTATTAATGCAATGAATTTTGCAAAGAAAATGGCTCTTGAAACAGGAATCATGCCTAAAAGTATAGATTCTGCATTAATAACAACCCTTTTCAATAAAAATGAGTTACTTTTTGTTGTTAATGGTCCATGGTTTATGGGGGATATATCTAAAAACATCTCTTATGGTATTGCTCCAATTCCATTAATGGATGGAAATACTCCAAAACCTTATATGTCAATTGAGGGAATTCTTATGAGTAGATACTCAAAGAAAAAAGAGAGTGCAATAAAATTTATAAAATTTATTGTTTCAGATGAGTCTTCCGAATTTAGAATGAAAAAAGGAATGCAAGCTGTTGCAACAAAATCTCCATATCAAAAAGAGGATATAAATCCTAATTTTGTTATTTTTCAAAAACAGGCTGAGAGTGCAACACCACTATCAAATAATCCATTAATGTCATTTTTTTGGGCACCAATGGGACAGGCTTTAAAAAAAGTTATAAATGAAAAATATGATTCAGCTAAAGCACTATCTGAATCTAAAGAGGAGCTTGAAAAACTATTAGAAAAATAGAGATTTTTCGATGTTTTTAAATCGAAAAAAGCTATTTTGTTATTTCTAAATTAAAAATGAACAGATTGTGAGTTAAAAAACTATTTTTTAATATTTTTGAGTTGATAACATGAAACAGTTGCAAAGAAGCTATTTTATAATATTAGTTGTATTTATGGCGATTCTTCAATATATGCTCTATGATAGAACATTGAGAATGGATCGTTTTGAAAAAGGAGCCTCATATTTACAATCAGAGGCATCTAAAATAACATTATCATTAGAAAAATCAGATTTTCAATCTACTATTCCAAATGCAATAAAAGAGAGTAGGGGTTTTTTTAATGAAGTATATCTTTTTTCTGAAAATCAGAATAGTAATCATGATTTTTTGGTTAATAGAGAGCTAAAAAATCAAACAACAAAAAAAGATATATCAGATTTACACAAAAAGAATCTCTATGACTCCTGTGAAAACAGTAAAAAAGTAATACAATTTGAAAATATTTTTCTATATGCTGAAAAAACAAAAGATGCTTGTGTTGTTTTTCAAATGGGAAAAATCTCTTTAGGAGAGCCATCAAATGGTCCACTTTGGTATGCTCTTATTACTCTTTTATTAATAATTTCATCACTATTTGTGTTTAATCCAGAGGATAAAAAAAATAGAATCATACTATCAGCAACTCTTTTGGGCTCTACAGTACTATTTTTTATCTTATCTTTAGTTGATGCAAAAGTTGGTGGTTATGAGAAAATATCAGAGATAACTCAAGCAAATATATACAAATTAGTGGTGATATTTGTTGTGATAGTTATTTTATTCTCTCTTTTTTATATAACAAATCTATCTGTAAGATGTTCAAATACTTTATTAAAACATAAAGCACCATATCTCTATATTGTTCCTGGTGGTGTTGGAATTCTATTTTTATCATTTATTCCTCTTATTTCAGGTATTTTACTCTCATTTTTTCAGGTAAGATATAATACATACAATTTTGTATGGTTTGATAACTATATTGATATTGTTATTGGTGGTTTAAAAGATATTGCAAATCCTAAAGGATTTTACTACACATTTTTTATTACAGTTGTTTGGACTGCAGTGAATATATTTTTTCATGTTTCAGTTGGAATGGGAATTGCACTAATAGTCAATAGAAAAGGATTAAAATTTAAAAAAATCTACTCTATTATTTTTATTATTCCTTGGGCTATTCCAAACTATATCACAGCTCTTATTTGGAAAAGTATGTTTCATGAGCAATTTGGTGCAATAAACTCATTTCTAGAGCTTATTGGGTTTGAAAAAATAAGTTGGTTTAGCCAAACATTTACAGCCTTTATGGCAAACCTTTTAACAAATATCTGGTTGGGCTTTCCTTTTATGATGGTTATGACTCTTGGTGCACTGCAATCAATCCCAGAACATCTTTATGATGCTGCTGTTATGGATGGAGCAACAAAATGGCAACAGTTTCGCCATATAACATTACCAATGTTAAAACCTGCACTTTTACCATCAATAATATTGGGAACAATTTGGACATTTAATATGTTTAATGTTATATATCTTGTTAGTGGTGGGGATCCTCAATCAAAAACAGATATTCTTATTACAGAGGCATATCGTTGGGCATTTGAGAGGAATGGTCGTTATGGTTACTCTGCTGCTTATGCAACAATAATTTTTGCAGTTCTATTTTTATATAACCAAGTTACAACAAGAATTCAGAAAAAAAGTGAGGCCAAATGAAAATTCAGGTATTTGTAAAATCATTATTTACCCATTTGTTACTCATAATAATAGCAATGATAACACTATATCCAGTATTATGGGTTCTCAAAATGGCATTCTCTCCAGAACAGGGATTTTCAACATCTTTAGCAGGAGACTACACATTTAAAAATTTTATAGATCTATTCACACTTGTTGATTCAGACTCTAATCTACTAATGATGCATCAATTTTGGAACTCAATATTTGTATCTGTAATATCAGCTTTTCTTGGTTTAATACTTGCAACAAGTGCTGCCTATGCTTTTTCAAGATTTGAGTTTTTTGGAAAACAGTCTGGGATGAAGGCTCTTTTAATGACTCAGATGTTTCCAGGGGTTTTAGTTATTATCCCACTTTACCTTATTTTAGATTCAATTGGTCTTTTGAACTCCCTTTGGGGATTAATTTTAGTATACTCAACAACATCTGTTCCATTCTCAATTTGGATGTTAAAGGGATACTTTGATACTATTCCAAAAGAGATTGAGGAGGCTGCAATTATGGATGGTGCTAATCAATTTACCATTTTTATAAAAATAATTATTCCTCTTTCTCGTCCTGCAATTGCAATAACAGGACTTTTTTCATTTATGACGGCTTGGAATGAGTTTATTCTTGCAGCAACATTTATGAGTAAAGAGACTCAATATACAGTTCCTGTAATGCTTCAATCTTTTGTTGGTGCTTATAATACTCAATGGGGAATGTTTGCAGCTGGTTCTATAATTGTATCACTTCCTGTTGTTCTTTTATTCCTTTATGTTCAAAAACATCTTGTTGGTGGTTTAACTGCTGGTGGTATTAAAGGTTAATATGACAGAAAATGAGGCAAAAGAGGCACTATTGTTTTTAAAATCTGGAAAAAAATTCAAACATGGTCACTACCACTATGGCTATATCTACTATAGTTATTGTGATGGACAAATAAAGTCAGTAAGAGAGGATTTATCAATGAATATTTATAAACCAACTATTACTAATGAGTATTTTTCTGAAGAGGTTTTTATAAATATAATTCAAAAATATTACTCTTATGAAGATTTTATAAAATGCCTCTATTAAACTTATAAAAAAATATCTATTAACAGTATCTAATTTTAATATCATTATTATTTGAGTTGTGTGGATGCAAGTAATTAATTTTCTTGCTGATTCGAGATAATTTAAACTTTTATTGTAGATTTTAAGAAAATTATCAATAGAAACATAGGTTTTTATTATAATGTAACCGTTCATATTTTCTCCTTTAGAAAAATTTTTGAGTGATTACATTTTACATGAATGAGAGAAGATGAGCAATATTTAATTTTAAATTAATAATCCCGAACTCGCGTTATTAATCTTTTATAAGCATCTATAATTTTACACTATTATCTTTATAATAAAGGGGCTATTTTTTAGGAATAATAATATAGTTATAAATTATTACTATAAGTAAAAGAGTTTTAAGATTAGTTTTAAAATTTTTAGCTTGAGAAAAGATTTATTATCAACTATAATGCAATTTTATGATGAGTTTCTCATAAATAGATTTTATATTTTTTTTATGGAGTGTATTTTGAAAACAATATTAATAATGTTTTTACTATTAATTAGTTTGATTATGATATCCTGTTCAGGTGAAACAGGTAATTCTTGTAGCTCTGATGGTGATTGTGATACAACTTTAGTTTGTGAAGAGAGTTATCCAGGAGGATACTGCATTTCATATGATTGTGACTATAATGATTCATCTGCTTGTTCTGATGAGGCACAGTGTACCTATTTTGGAGATATAAATCGCTCATTTTGCTTAAAAAAATGTAACTCTAACTCTGAATGTCGCTCAGATTATAGTTGTCAATGGGTTGGAAATCATAAATATAAAGTCTGTTTACCAGATTAATACAAAGAGATTTTTTTATTTAAAAAACAGAAAAAAGATTTAACTTTTATAAAAAAAACAGAAAAACCAGATTTTTAACTTATATTTTTAGAATAGAAAAAAAATTTTTGAGTAATTTTATGAAAACAGTTATATTAACCTCCTCATTTCCCTTAAATAGTGATGATTATAGTGGTATTTTTGTTTTTAATCATGCAAAACTTTTGACTGGAGATATTTGGATTATTGCTCCACATCATAAAAAAACCCCATTGTATGAGATAAAAGAGGGAATTCATATATTAAGAGTTCCATATCATCTCCCAAAATATGAGGATTTTTTTTATGGAGAGGGAGTTTTTGAAAATTTGAAAAAAAGCCCCTTAAAATTTTATAAAGGGGCTTTTTTTTTATTTGAAGCACTACTTTTTTTAATGTTTTTTTTAAAAAAAGGGGATATACTATACACTCATTGGATTTTCCCAACAGGATTTGCAGGCTCTATCCTCAAAAAAATAAAGAGTATTCAGCATCATATAATTGTTCACTCTGGAGGAATCTCTTTATTAAAAAAATTTAACTTAAAATATATTGCAAAATTTACTGCTAAAAATTGTGACTCAATACAGTTTGTAAATAGTTTTCATAATAATTGGCTAGAAAAATTAACAGATTTTACTCTTAACTATGTAAGGAAATTTGCACCAATGCCAGCAGATAAAAATCTTTTTTTGAGTTACAAAAAAGATTTAAAATTTAGAAAAATCCTTTTTTTAGGGAGATTAATACCAATTAAAGGGGTAAAAGAGATGCTTTTATCTATTCCTAATATTATAAATAATCCCAATTGGGAGATAACAATTGCTGGAGATGGTTCACTTTTAGATGAGTTAAAAAATCTATTTCCAACTGTTATATTCAAAGGAAAAGTTAATTTTGAACAGAAAAAAAAACTATTAGAGGAGAGTGATATTGTTATTATTCCATCAATTCAAACTAATTCTCAAATAGAGGGATTTCCAACAGTTATTATTGAAGCACTATTCACACAAAATTTAGTTTTAGTATCAAATAATATTGTTGGTGGTGAATATTTTATAAATAGTGATGAAGTGGTTTTTTACTCTCAAAAAAGTGGAGAGCTTGAAAAATTATTGCAAAATATAAAAAAAAATGGTATAAGGTACAAGAAAATTGCAAATAAAGGTGCAGAAAAAATTTATAGTTTTTAAAAAAATTCCGAATAAATGTAACAGGAGATTGTTTGTTTATTTAAGTGATATTTTGTTTTGTATTGACTTAATTTTTAAAATGGGGTATCTAATTGTATACTGCTGGAGGATGTGGATGTCCGAAGAATTGATAGAACGGGAACTGTTTTATAAGATTATAAACCTAGCTACCACTGTTCACAGAGAGTTAGGACAGGGATTACCTGAATATATTTATAAAAAGGCCCTTATTTTTGAATTGGAAGAGCATAATATAAATTATGAAGCTAATAAATTGGTGGATATCACCTATAAAAAGCAGAAATTAGATACTTTTCCAATCGATTTAATTGTTAAAAATAAGATTTTGGTCTCTTTTGCATCTGATGATGAGCGAAAAAAACAGGCAAAAACATTAATGTTATCTCTTTTGAGAGTTTTGAAAAAGCAAACAGGGCTTCTTCTTGACTATTCACATGAGACACTATATTATAAACGAATTGTTTTCAAAAGTAAAAAAGATCACAATATAGAGAGTGCATACTAAAATGATGTTAATGGACCTCCATTCACACTCTTTTTTAAGTGATGGAGTGGCAACTCCAATTGAGCAGGTTCGTTATGCACAAAAAAATGGTTTAGTTGCTTTTGCAATAACAGATCATGTTGATTTTACAAATTTTGAAACAGTAATCGATCAAATTACAAAATTAAACAGAGATTTTATTCCTAATATAATTTTTTTAGGTGGAGTTGAGATTACACATGTTCATCCAGAAAAAATTGCTTTAATTGTTTCTGAATCAAGAAAGTTGGGATTAAAATGGATTGGTGTACATGGTGAAACTCCAGTTGAACCAGTTGAAAAAGGGACAAATAGAGCTGCAATAGAGGCAGGAGTAGATTTTCTTGCTCATCCTGGTTTTATTTCAGATGAAGATACCAAATTAGCAGCAGAAAAAGGTATTTTTCTTGAGTTAACTCTTAGAGGTGGTCACTCTATTACAAATGGATTCGTTTATCAACAAGCAAGAAAATTTGGAGCACCAATCATTATAAACTCTGATGGACACAGAGTTTCTGAAATACTAAATGAGTCTTTATATAAAGCAGTTGCATTTGGAGCAGGAGTAACGCAATCAGAATTAGAGCTTCATAATCAAAAGCTATATCAAGCAGTATTAAAAAAATAAAAAATATAATATCTAATTGATATGCAATCAATTCTTCAGAAAAGTTTTTTTAATGATTACATTTTATCTAATAGTTAATCTTTTGTTATTTTAAAAACAAATCTTTTTTAAAAATATTAAATCTCTCTAAAATCTGTTGAGAATTGAATTTTTATATAATATAATAAAACTCTTAACTAATTTGTTGGTTAAGAGTGATAATTAAATAATAACAATTTAGTAAAAAATTTTAAAGCAATAAAGGGAGATAAAATGGGAGAGTTTGTTCATCTTCATCTACATAGTCAATACTCATTTTTAGATGGTGCAATTAAAATAAAAGAGCTTATACCTAGAATAAAAGCTTTGGAGATGGACTCTGTTGCAGTTACAGATCATGGGAATATGCATGGAGTTCTTGAATTTTACAAAGCAGCTAAAAAAGGGGGAATAAAACCTATTATTGGTTGTGAAGCCTACATATCAAAAAAAGGACGACTTACAAAAGAGACCAAAGATTCATATCATCTTATACTTCTTGCAAAAAATAGTGAAGGATTTCGAAATCTTATGCACCTTGTTAGCATTGGATATCTTGAAGGGTTTTACTATAAACCTCGAATTGATAAAGAGGTTTTAAGAGAGTATTCTAAAGGTTTAATTGGTCTAACTGCTTGTCTTGGTGGAGAGTTAGCCAAAGAGATTTTAGAGGGAAGTCGTTCTGAAGCCATTAGATTAGCTCTTGAGTATAAAGATATTTTTGAGGAGGACTCTTTCTATCTTGAAATACAAGAGAATGGACTCCCTGAACAAAAAATTGTAAATGATGCTCTTATAGAGATATCAAAAATAACAAAAATTCCCCTTGTTGCAACAAATGACTCCCACTATATACTAAAAGAACATGCAAAAGCTCATGATATACTTATGAAAATTCAAATGAAACAGACAATATCTGCACCAAAACGTCATGAAACAGATGCCTACTATATTCGCTCACCTAAAGAGATAAAAGAGCTTTTTCACTATGCTCCAGAGGCTATTGAAAATACAGTTAAAATTGCTCAAATGTGTAATGTCGATATTGAAACAGGAGTTTACTATCTTCCAGATTTTCCTGTTCCAGATGGTTATGATGTGAAAAGTTATTTTGAACATGTTGCATGGGAGGGATTAAAAGAGCGTTTTAATGATATTGAGGATTTAGATATTGAAACTAAAAAAATCTATGAAGAGAGATTACAGTTTGAGATTGATGTTATTAATCAAATGGGATTTCAAGGCTATTTTCTTATTGTTTGGGATTTTATAAAATATGCAAAAGATAATAGTGTTCCTGTTGGTCCAGGACGTGGTTCAGGAGCAGGAAGTATTGTTGCATATTCAATGAGAATTACAGATTTAGATCCAATTCCTTTAGATCTTCTTTTTGAAAGATTTTTAAACCCTGATAGAGTCTCAATGCCCGATTTTGATATTGATTTTTGCCAAGATAAACGTGGTGTTGTTATTGATTATGTAAAAAGAAAATATGGTGAGTTTAGAGTTGCACAGATAGCAAACTTTAGTCAATTAAAAGCAAAAAGTGTTATTCGTGATGTTGGAAGAGTTTTGGAGATTCCACTTAAAGAGGTTGATCAACTTGCAAAAATGATTCCAGATGATTTAGATATAGATTTAAATAAAGCTCTTGAAAGAAACCCTAAAATAAATGAGGCTATTGCAAATAATAGTGACTATAAACAGATTATTGAAATTGGAATGGCTCTTGAGGGGCTTTATCGACAGGCTGGTGTTCATGCAGCTGGAATTGTTATTGGGAATAAAGATTTATGGAACTATACCCCTGTTTTTATTGGTAATGATGGTTTTTTAGTTACACAATTTGAGAAAAATAATGTTGAAGAGGTTGGATTAGTTAAATTTGACTTTCTGGGTCTTAAAACTCTAACTGTTATTGATAAAGCACTCTCTTATGTTAACAAAAATGTTCCAAAAGAGAAGCAGCTTGATATCTCAAAAATTTCACTTAAAGATAGAGATGTATATAAAATTTATAGTCAAGGTAGTACCGATGGTATATTTCAGTTCGAATCAGCAGGAATGAAAAAATATCTTAAAGAGTTAAAACCTGATAGATTTGAAGATATTATTGCTATGAATGCACTCTATCGACCAGGACCAATGGAGTATATTCCAAATTATATTGCAAGAAAACATGGAAAAGAGGCTATAACTTATGATCACTCTAGTATGGAGGAGTATCTAAAAGAGACCTATGGGATAACTGTTTATCAAGAGCAGGTTATGCTTCTCTCCAGAAAAATGGCTGGTTTTACAAGGGGTGAGGCTGATACACTAAGAAAAGCAATGGGAAAGAAAAATATAGATCTTTTAAATAAACTATTTCCAAAATTTGTAAAAGGTTGTTCTGAAAATCATGGAATATCAGAAGATGTAAGTAAAAAAATATGGCAAGATTGGGAGGCTTTTGCAAAATATGCTTTTAATAAATCTCACTCTGCCTGTTATGCCTATGTCTCTTTTCAAACAGCCTATTTAAAATACTATCATCCAGCAGAGTTTATGGCTGCAATGCTATCACTTGAGGCAAGTGATAATACAAAAGTTGTAAAACATATTATATCAGCTAAAGAGGAGGGATTAATGGTTATTCCTCCTGATATTAATAAATCATATCAAGATTTCACTGTTGAAAATAAAGAGATAATTTTTGGACTTGGAGGAATAAAGGGGGTTGGAGATGCAGCCCTTGAGAATATTATTGAAGAGAGAGATGCAAATGGAGATTTTACCTCTTTTTATGAGTTTATGAAGAGAGTTGATGGAAGAAAAGTTAATAAAAAAGTGGTTGAGTCTTTGATTAAAGCGGGAGTTTTTGACTCTCTTTATCCAAATAGGGCTGCTATATTTAACTCTGTTGATAATGCAATTCTTTCGGCTCAAAATGAGCAAAAATATAAAAAATCGGGGTTAAAATCTCTTTTTGGTGCTTCAAATGAGTCAGAAGAGATTACTTTTGAGATAAAAAATTCTACTCCTTGGGCTGAAGAGATAAGATTAAAATTTGAAAAAGAGATAATTGGTTTCTATATCTCTGGTCATCCAATCTATAGGTATTTTAATGAGTTTGAAAAATATGGTTTTCAAACAATTGAATCTCATTTAGAGGATGGTAGAACTGGAAATAGTACTCAAATTTTGGCTATGATTGATAATTTTAAAATTATTACAACTCAAAGTAAAAAACAGATGGCATCATTCACAATAGAGGACCACACTAACTCAATATCAGTTACATGCTTTCCAGCACAATTTGAAAAGTATTACCATATATTTAGTGGAAATTTAGAGCAACCATTTATTTTTAAAGGGGAGATAAAAGAGGATAGAAAAGGAAATTTTAATAGTTCTGAAGATGATGATAGTGAGGTTGTATATCAATTTGCACTTCAAGATATTATTGAGCTTGAGGTTTTTAGAGAGGATATTAAACACATCAATCTTGAGTTATCCATTCAATCTATTGATGATAATTTTTTAAAGTTTTTTGAGGAGTTATTTTTAAAAACAGTTAATGGTAAAACATCCTACTCCTTTAAAATATTCATAGAAAGATATAACTCATTTATAAAATTGTCTCCAAAATCACCAATAACATTTAGATATACTGAAGATATTTTTGAAAAATTTAAACTAATATCTGAAAAAAAAGATATTAAATTAAATTTTTTACTTTAAAATTAACTCTTTTTTGAATTTTTATTTTTAGATAGCAAGAAAAAATTAATTATCTTTGATATAAATAAAAATATAGAAAAAATATCTAAAAAAATAGTTTTTTATTGATTTTTTAATGTTTATTTGTAATAAATTAGTATAGTGATTTGGTGAAACAATGAATAATATAATTGATCAGATAAAGAAGAAGCTTGTTGTATTAAAAAAGTCAGATTATAATCTGGAGCTTTTTGGTGCCAAAGAGCATGAGTATAACTTAAATCCAAGAATTTCAGAGGATGATATTGTAGATTTTGAAAAAAAATTCTCTATTAAACTTCCTGATAATTATAGAAATTTTCTTATTTATGGAGGAAATGGAGGGGCAGGGCCATCTTTTGGAATTTTAACATTTGAAGAATCAATTAAAACATTTATTAATCATCCATTTCCATTTTCGACTGAAGATGCAAATAAAATAGTTGAAACAAGAGTCTATGAAGATCCATACTATTTTAGAAAAATAAAAAATAAAGTGGTTGGTGGGGCAATAAAAATATCCAATTATGGAAGTAGTTGGTCACTTTATCTTGTAATAACTGGTGAACAAACTGGTTATTTGTGGATGATTGGTGAGGGAGCATATCCTCTTTTTTATAAAAAAAGTGGAGAATCATATCAGCTTGGTTTTATAGATTGGTATTATGAGTGGATTGCAAACTATTTAAAACTATATACAATTCACACACAACCAAAAGAACTAATAGCTACTCCTGAAAAAATAAAATCTATAAGGTATGAGTGGAAAAAATTATCAACTATTCCCGAAAGAGTATTTTCAGCTAAAAATGTTGAGGATATTTGGCTTAACTATAATAAATTAACCTCTCTTCCAAAAGAGATTGAAAGTTTTCAAAAACTAATATCTCTATCTTGTGAATGGAATAGAATAACTCTAATTCCTGAGTCTATTGGAAGATTAAACTCTTTGAAATTTCTTTACCTAAAGCATAATAACATTAATAATCTACCAGATACAATTGGTAATTTAAAAAATCTTGAATCTCTATCTCTTGCATATAATCAATTAGAATCAATTCCAAACTCAATATTTGATTTAGTTTCTCTTATACATCTTAATTTAGATCACAATATTATTGGTGAAATATCAGATAATATTAGTAAATTAACAAATCTACAAGAGTTGTTTTTGGGAGAAAATCAACTTATATCAATTCCAGAGACTATTTCACAACTTAAAAATTTGAGAATATTAAATCTAAAACAGAATGATATAAAATCACTTCCTAAAAGTTTTTCAAATTTAAAAAAATTGAAAAAACTTTCACTGAGAGGAAATTATAGTTTTGTAGTTGATTCAAATGTAATTGATATTCTTGAATCACTCTCTTCATTAACTGATTTATCACTATCAAAAACCAATTTTCCTGAAAATCTTTCAAAATTAAAAAATATAAGAGTTTTGTCAATTGTTGATAATCCAAAATATTATAATGAGAAGTTCGATTTTCCTAAAGATATTTTATCTTGGGACTCTTTAAGAGAACTATACTTAGAGGGATTATCAATTGAAACTCTACCTGAAAATATAGACTCTTTAATAAAACTAAAAAAACTATACCTTGCAGATAATAAAATTGAAAAAATTCCTGACTCAATAAAAAAACTTACAAAACTTCAGGTTTTATCTCTTGAAGGAAATCCAATCTCAATTCAGGATATTAATAAATTATCAGAACTTTTGCCATTTACAAAAATACTTCACTCATTCTCTGATTTGGCTTAGAAAGTAAAAAAAATATATTATACCTCATATTCACCACCAATGAAAAAACAGATAATTACAAAAAAGATATTGTCAAAATATTTTTATTTAGAAAATATTTTTTTGAAAAACGTCAAAATATTTTTATTTTGGAAATATTTTTTTGAA
>DYRY01000234.1 GCA_020718465.1 Anaeromyxobacter dehalogenans
TAACTATTCCTAAATGAAGTTTAACTGTTCCTAAATGAAGTTTAACTATTCCTAATAGAAAAAAATCGTTCCTCACTAAATTTTTGATAAAAAATATAGATTTTATTGAATAAAACTATAAAAATTTTCGTTTATTATATACTGCATTTTTATTAATTATATGTTTTGGAGGATTTATGAGTAATTTGATAGCAAAAGAGGACAAATTTATTTTTAAAACATCTCTTATTATTGAGAACTCACTTAATGATCAAACTATTAAATCTCTTGTTGATGATTATGGCTATGACGAGGAGAAGTTAAATTATGGTGTAGAGCTTTTAAATAATGTTAAAAAGGCTCAACTAACTAAAAATGAGGATGGAAGCGAGTTTATTGAGAAAAAAAATGAGTATGAAAAATCTTTTAATGATGCCTATAACCTCTATATGGATTATGTGAAAATCTCAAGAGTTGCTTTTCGTGAGAATGATCAAATCATTTCACTTCTTGGTATTAATGGTTTAAGAAAAAAAAATCCAGATGAGTTCCTAAAACAGGCTGAAATATTCTATAGTGGTGCCTTAAAGTATGATGTTGTTAAAAGTGAGCTTTTAAAATTTAAAATCACAGAGGAGAAACTTCAAAATGGATTTAATCTTGTGAAAGATTTTGTAAAACTATATCAAGAGATATCTATAGAACGTGCCGAAACCATCGGTTTTACTAAAAATAAAAATGATAATCTTCAAAAACTAGAGAGATGGATTAAAGATTATAAAGTTATTCTCAAAATTGCACTCCGAAGTGATGAAACCCTCCTAAAAAAACTTGGATTATAAGAGATAATTAAACCTGTTTTCTCTTTAGATTTATAAAAGATATTGAGAATATATCAGTTTAATAATCATTCTTTTCTGTGTTAGTGTTAAAGAGTTAAAATAGTCAATAAAAATATCATCTAATATATTTTGATAACTATTTATATCGATATTAAATATAGATTTTTTGTTTAATTTTACAAATTTAAAATCATTAGCTAAATCATTATAAAGCTCCTCTACAACTTTATATAATATTTTTAACTTTCTACTATTTAATTCAAATAGCTTTATATGATTATCTATAAAAACTTTCTCTAAAACAGAGTATTCAATTTTTAAATGGGAGCTTTTTGTAACTCCTAAAGATTGAGTAATCATAGGGGATTTTTCTATAACTCCTTCAGGTTGAATTATAATAGAGTTACTATTTGAATATGTTTCTAAAATATTTTTTATCACATCACAATTAGATTTACAGTTTTGTTTGAGGCAGTTTTGATAATATAACTGAATGTTGTGAGGAATATTTTTAGAATCTCTTCCCCTTTTTAGTTGATTACATTTTGAACATGTTATAGAGAAGTTAAATTTACAATGTTTTAATATATTTTGATTATCATTAAGTGAGTTATTCTCTCTCCACTCAACAGTATGCTCTCTTTCAAAGCTCCCTTCAATACCATTTGATGAATCTCCAGTTAAATCTTTTCCACAATACATACATCGATATCCAGATGAGTCTAAAAATTTTTAAAAAAACTCTTTAGAGCCTTTAGAGTTACCATAATATAGTATATTTTTCTCTGGATAATCGATTTTAAAAGAGGTTGGAAACTCTAAATATATCTCATAATCTATTAATATATCACTCATTAAACTCCTTTTTCATCTCTCTCCAAAATAGTATTCATTGCAATTAATATTCTTCTAAAAATCTCATCTTTACTTGATGTTCCACGTCTTGAACCTAAATCACTATTTAAAATCTCATAATCTATCTCAAAATGGGCTGTTTTAAGTTTACCAAGTTTCGATGAAGCAACAAAAAAAGCCTCTAAATTAAGATAATTTATTTTGTTATTGTTATTTGGTATATTTTTTATACCATTTACAAAATTTGTTACACTATTAATCTCATCTTTAACACTCTCTTTATAATAAAACTCATTTGAGTATGTATCAATAAGAGATGAGTAGGTTGTAAATTTATCTAATAGCATATATTTGCTCTCTTTTAAGAAAGATACATCTATTTTTGAGCTATTTTCATCAGTTTTTTCTTGCTCTATCTCAAAATATTCTGGATTTTTTAAAATATACTCTTTTACTTTATCTATTTTTATCTCTAAATAGTGATTTAAAGCTAAAACTCTTAAAAGAAAAGCAACATTTTTATATCTTTCTTTATCACTTTTAACAATTTCTTTCCAAACACTACTCTCTTTATCAAATTTGTTAACCTCTTTATATAAACTACAGTTATAATAAACACCATTTCTAATCTCTTGATTTGATAATGGTTCACCAGCACTATTTAATAGTCTAAATATATCTGTATATACAAATTTGCTATTAAAATTACTATTTTGATTCTCATTCTTAATAGAGATAAAACAGAAATCAAGAGATTTATTTTTAAATATAAGTTCCTGTTCTGATGTAAAATTATCATAACTAAGAGTTTTTTTCTTCTGATTAGTTGTATCTTTTGAATATTTATCTTCATATTTAAATTCAGTAAATTTTAATCCAAACTCTTTTAACTCATTTTCACACTTTTTTTTTATCTCTTCATTTTGTGCATATTTGTGTCTATTTAAAATATCTGAAATTTTTACAAAATCATATGAGACTCTTTTATTTTTACTTGATGGAAATATACCTTTAACAAAAAAATATACACTTATCAATCTTTGCTGACCATCAATAACAGTATATCTTCCTTTTTTTGCCTCTTCTTCACTCTCACTATACAAATATAGTTTAGGAATTGGAATATCTTTTAAAAGAGAGACTATTAATCCTATTAACTGTTTTTGGGTCCACACATAATTTCTTTGAAATAAAGGAATTTCAAATGCTTTAGACTCAACTCTACTAATAATTGTATCTATTGGAATTGTTAGATCTTTATATGTGATGTTTGTATTCATTAAACCAGCAATATCAACAGCATCAATATTGCTACTATCTATCTTTTGTGATGATGAATAACTATTATCAATATTCTCACCTTCAAATTGGAGTGGTTTTTCTATATTTTTTTTACTATTTTTCACAATCCCTCACAAAAAGCAGATAAACTACAAACAGATTTTAATTGTTTTTTATTTAAAAATCAATAATTAATCATAATAAATAAAACAGAGTGATTTCTTGTTAATATTTCATTAAAAAAACATAAAACAGAGTGATTTCTTGTTAATATTTTATTAAAAAAACATAAAACAGAGTGATTTATATGATATATTTCTCAATAATTTCCCAAGGGTTTTTCACTTTTGATTGAACATCTGATGTTATTGCAACAACTAAATCTCTATCTGGAACACAACAATTTTTATTTCTTCTTCAGTTAATCCATATAAATCATAAACAAGTTTGTCAATTTGTTTTTCTAAATCTGTTGTGTTTGCATTTGGAT
>DYRY01000235.1 GCA_020718465.1 Anaeromyxobacter dehalogenans
TTTCTAAATTTTTAAGTTGTTCTTTTTTAGCTTGATGCTTAAAATACCACTTTAAAGCATATTTTTCTCCATTTGAATCAACTTCATATACTTCTCCTTGATTTCCCTCTCCAAGAAGTTTTTTTACAATATAGCTTTTGTTAAAAACTGATTGTAATCTTTCATTTATCATTGTTGTTTTAGTCAAAAACACCTCCATTTATATTTTTTTAAGACCAGCTATATTAACTGCAATATCATTTAATACTTCAATAAATCTATGATAATCAGAAATAGTGTAAAATTTACCACTTGTATTATTAGCAAAAGATTTATAATAACTAATGTTTGGAGCAACAACATAGGTAGTAATATTATTATCTCTTAACATTTTTTCTATCTCTGATTCATTAAATCTTCCCTTACCATTACTAATAGAATGTGCAGAAGCATCTGTTATAGATATGATAATTTTTTTGTTTTCACTTTTCTGAAGTAATTTTATTGCATTTTCAATTGCTTCAAATGTTGATTCCGGCTCATCACCACCACCTGTCATTGGACAAGATGCAACATTTTGTTTAAATTTTTTAATATCAGAAACTAATGGATAAATTGTTGGTCTTTCACCTATGGGTTCATCTCCATATCCTATAAATCCTAATCTAAATTCTATTTCCTTTGTACTTATAGTATCTGCAAATTTATTGCAAGTATCCAAAACCCCTTTAATATATGGTCCCATACTTCCTGTTGTATCTACAACAAATACAATATCAAAACTTTCTTGTTTAGGTTTTGCTCTTTTTGATTTTTCCCCTTTTGTTATAATATGAATTTTAGAGGCACCTGTTTTTAAATCTGTGGCTGTAACTGTTAAAATTGCACTTGAATCAAATTCAAAACTTACCTCAATTATTGGTACTCCTGCTTTTGAATTTTCAATATTATCTAATTTAAAAGTTCCATAAAAATGATTATTTTCAACATCAGTTTCATCTTCACCTTCAAAAATATTAATCTTTACCTTTTTTTGAAAATCTACTGTTGTTGTAAAATTTTTTTCCTTTTTGATAGGATAGTTTTCATCTTTGTTTAAAATTTTTGTAAATTTTCCACCAATAACTTCAATTCCTAATGAATGAGAAATTATATCTGTTACTTTCATGATTCCTTTTGTATCATCATCAGCAATAATTGTAGCTCCCATTGCAACTAGTTTTGATAAATCTTTATCAGAGTATGGCTCTTTTCCAAAAAAGTTTTTTACAAACTCTCTTATTTTTGGAATATAAGCAGAACCTCCAACTAAAACAATTTTATCAATTGTATTTTTGTCTATTTTTTTATCGTTAAAAACTCTTTTTGTTATGTTTTCTACCCTTACAAAAAGTTTTCTTGCTTTTTTCTCAAACTCCTCTCTTGTTATTTTTATACTGAAATTATAGGTTTTTCCATCATAATTAAATAGATTTGGAAAATCTGCATTACTCTCCATTGATTCACTTAGCTCGACTTTACATCTTTCTGAAAGTTGAACTAATCTTTGCATTACTCTTGAATACTCCTCTTTTGAGAATTTTGTTGTTTTCTCTTCACCTATTAAAATTCCTGTATCTTCAGCAATTTTATTATAGAAAAAGTCTTCAAGAATTACGTTATCAAAGTCATCTCCTCCAAGCTTATTATCTCCATCAATAGCAATTGTATCAAATTGATTCTCTTTTACCTCTAATATTGATACATCAAAAGTTCCACCGCCTAAATCAAATATGAATAATTTTTGATTTAAATCATCCTCAAAAGCATAAGCTATTGCTGCTGAAACTGGTTCTGTTAAAATTTGCTTAACAAAAAATCCAGCTCTCTCTCCTGCTGTTTTTGTCTCATCTCTTTGTGTTGAGTTAAAATAGGCTGGAACTGTTATTATTGCTTGAATATTTTTCCCATCCCCAAAAACAGAATCACACTCTTTTTTTATCTCTCTTAATATCTCACTTGCTACATCTGTTGGTGTTAATGTTTTATCATCTATATTCCAATTTTTCGAACTATCTCCCATAAAAGTTTTAGATGATTTTATAAAATTATCTGGATAGTTTACCGCCTTTTTTTTAGCATGTTCACCAACTGTAAATTTTTTATCACTATACAAAATACAGGATTGAAGTAGCTCTTTCCCTTTAAATTTTATGTATTGAAATTTTCCATTTTTTAAATAACAAGCAACACTATTTGTTGTTCCTAAATCAATACCTATTTTGTGATAAGAACTCTCTTTTGTAAAGTGATCAATCACTTTTTTTAACTCTTCCACAACCCAAAAAGCATTCTCTTTTGAAATTGATCTATTTTTCTCTAACTTATCAACTAAAGACTCTATTATAGATTTTTTCTCTAAAATAGATTTATGAATTCTCTCTTTTAATGATAAAACCAATATATTTATCTCTGGTTTTAAATCTGGACAATAATCATTCAATAAATTTTCAACCTTTGACACATCATCTAAAATATCAATCCCATATTTTAAAATAATTTTAAATAATTCCATAAAAATTTTATTGTTCATTTTTTTCTCCAACCCCTTGAGATAAATCTTGTTGATTACTATTTTCTTGATTTAATGGTTCTCTCTTTAACAATTCAATCTCTTTTTTAAGAGAACTATTTTCATCCTCTAATTTTTTAATTTCATCTTTGAAATTCCAATCAGATTCTAAAACCTCTTTATGAATTCCAAAATATATAGCAGCCTCTGTTAAATTCTTTATAACATCAACACCAAGATCAGAAAGTTTAATTATTTCTGATACTGCAATACTCTCTGTATTATCTATTGATTTAGCTCTATCATCTTTTTGAGAAGACTCTTTTATAAGAGTTTTTAAGTCATCAATATTTTTATTCATAGCTGTTGATGAATTTTTTATTGATTTTATCTCTTTTGATAAATCATCTAATTCTTCTCTTAATTCATCATTCAACTCTCTTATAGGAGTTATTATTGTGGTTACATCAATTTTACTCTTTTTAACTTCATTTTCAATTCTATTTATCTGTTCCTCAATTGGCTTTATAATTTTTAATGGATCGATTTTGGATTTTTCAATCTGTTTTGATATCTCATCTAACTTATCTTGAAATGTTTTTTTTGTTATAATCGTGTCAATAACCTCTGAAATAGACTTCAAAGACTCTTGAATCTCTTCAAACTCCTTTTTACTTAATTGATTACTATGTTTTAAAATCTCTGAGAGTTTTTTTGATATATAATTTCCAATATCATCAACTGTTGAGAGTTTTTTCTTTACAAAATCACTTAATTCACCAATTTTTTCTTTAACATCTACCATCTCTTTACTCTCCTCAACATTTTTTTTTGTACCAAATAGTTTTCTAAAAAAAGAGAACATTATACTCCCAAAAATTATATTTATGCTTGTGTATTAACACCATTATTACTA
>DYRY01000236.1 GCA_020718465.1 Anaeromyxobacter dehalogenans
AATGGAGAGCAAATGAGTTTTTCAATGATTATTGAAATTATTATCACTGTTATTGGAGGATTGGGGATTTTTCTTTTAGGAATGCACTATCTATCTTATGGACTTCAGAATTTTGCTGGAGATAAATTAAGGTGGATGATAGGAAAGGTAACTTATAATCGAATAAGTGGAGCACTTATTGGAACAGGAGTAACAACATTAATTCAATCAAGTTCAATTACAACTGTTATGGTTGTTGGTTTTGTTAATGCTGGATTAATGACACTAAGTCAATCAATTGGTGTTATTATGGGGGCAAATATTGGAACAACGATAACAGGATGGATTTTGGTTGTAAATATTGGAAAATATGGTCTTCCAATATTAGGATTTTTTGCAATAATTAATGTTTTTAGTAGAAATGAGAAACTTAAATTTCTATCTTCTGCATTTATGGGTTTAGGAATGGTGTTTTTTGGGTTAGAGGCCATGAAAAATGGTTTTAAACCAATGACTAAAATTCCTGAATTTATTGAGCTATTTCACACATTTTCTGCTGATACATACTTTGGTGTTTTGAAGTGTATTTTAACAGGTGCCATTTTAACAATGATTGTTCAATCATCATCTGCAACATTGGGTATAACAATCTCTCTTGCAACAACAGGAATGATTCCATTTGAAACCGCAGCAGCTCTTGTTTTAGGTGAGAATATTGGAACAACAATAACTGCCTATTTAGCCTCTTTAGGAGCTCAAACAAATGCAAAAAGAGTTGCATTTGCACATATAATGTTTAATGTTTTAGGGGTGATTTGGATTTTTATACTATTTTTCCCATATATGGCAATTATAACTAAAGTTATTGGAGCCGATCCAAATAGTTTTGAGATTACTGATGGAATTAAAGTATTCCCATATATTGCAGCTGCAATTGCATTAGTTC
The DNA here is from genome assembly GCA_020718465.1 of Anaeromyxobacter dehalogenans. Taxonomy (GTDB): domain Bacteria; phylum UBP6; class JAFGXH01; order JAFGXH01; family JAFGXH01; genus JAFGXH01. The sequence continues at coordinate 926 of DYRY01000236.1, forward strand.
ATACAGTCTTTAATGTAGTAAATACCATTATATTTTTACCATTTTCAAAACAGCTTGAAAAATTACTATTGTGGCTTGTAAAAGATAAGCCTCAAAAAGAGGAACAACATTTAACACAGCTTGATAAAAGAATGTTTGAGTCTCCAATTTTAATAATTGAGCAATCACATCTTGAGATATCTAAAATGGGTAATATCATTAATGAAATGTTTGATAATCTTGATAATTTTCTTCAGAAAAATGGTGATAGTAAAGCTATTTTTGAAAAAGAGGATGAAATTGATGTAAGACAGAAAGAGGTTTCAATATTTCTAATGGAGCTTTTAACAAAACAGATAACAACAAAAATTGCATATGAGGCCAATATGCAGTTAGCAATAGCAGATGAGTATGAATCTGTTAGTGACTACTTAAGAGATATTGCAAAACTAAAACTAAAATTAAAAAACAGCAATTTAACTTTAACAGATGAGAAATTACAAGATTTATCAACTCTACACAACAGAATAAAAGAGTATTTTATCTTTATGAAAAAGTCTGTTGATTCAAAAGAGCGAAATATATCTCAAAAAGCAATTGATATAAGTTCTGAAATAACAAAATGTTTTAAAGAGTTAAGAAATAAACATCTTGATAGAATATCTCAAAACCCTGTTGAACCACTACTTAGTACAATTTATACAGATATGTTAAATGCTTATCGAAGGGTTAAGTACCATATTTTTCACATCTCTGAAAATTTATAAATTTTTCTGAATATTCATTTAATTTTTTTTCATATTCAGTGGGTTAAAAGTCACTGTTCATTTAAAATATCTCTTTTTTTTAAAGAACACTAATGTTTTACTTAAAAACATAAAATCTTTAATTCAAATCAAAAAAATATCACTATTTTGTCTATTTTTTATAAAATACAAAGTTTTTAATAACTCTGTTGAATTTATTAATATTTTTATGATAGAATAAAACCCATTGAAATTATTGGATTTTTATGGAACAAAAAAGATCAACCCCCAGATATCAAATAAAACTTCAAGTTGAAATAAAGGGTATTGAGAGAGTTTTTAGAGCAGAAACAGCTGATATCTCTTTAAAAGGGATGTTTTTAAAAACAACATACAATTTTCCTGTTGATAGTTTTTTGGAGTTAAAATGTATTATTGAACCAATGAATTCAACAATTGAGATGCTTGGAAAAGTTATACATCAAGTTCCAGGCTTTGGAGTTGGAATACTTTTTATAGAATATAAAGATAATGCACTAAAAATGATAGAGACACTTATTTTATATACCATTAAAAATAGTAGTAACTAAATGAAAAACTATGAAAATGAAGATACTTTAATTAAAGATTTAAAAAGTTATAAAGAGGAGGCTTTTAATTTTTTTGTTAAAAAATATCAAAATCTTGTTCTATCATATGTCTATTCAATTATAAAAACTCAAGATGAGGCTTGGAACATCTCTCAAGAGGTGTTTATATCAATTTTTAGGAATATTAAAACATTTCAAGGAACATCATCTATTAAAACTTGGATGTTACGAATTGCTAGAAATTATACAATAAATCGAATTAGATATCTTAATGTTAGAAAACAGAATTCACATCAATCTATAGATCAAAAAAAAGAGGAGAATAGTAATTATGAGCTTCCTTCTGATGAGTCTCCACTTTTTAAATTTTCAAAAAAAGAGAGTAATGATTTATTATTAAAAGCTCTTCAGATTCTAGATGATGATGAAAGAGAGATTTTGGTTTTACATTTTATTAATGAGATATCTTATGAGGAGATTTCAGAGATAACATCAATGCAACTTGGAACAATAAAATCTAAGATTTATAGAGCAAAAAAAAGATTAAAAGAGAAATTTATTGAGCTTGGTGGTGTTTTTGATGCTGAAGAGGATATCTGATTTTTTGAGGTGATTTATGGATAATAATAGAGATTTTTTAGATGAAATTCAAGATAAAATAAGAAAAAGGTCAAAAGGGCTATATTTTAATAAAAAAACCTATAGTTATAAAAAAAATTTAACAATTATTACTCTTCTTATTTTACTACTTCTGTTTGTTTTATTTGTTTACTATCAATTTTTTCCTCAAAAAGTGGAAAATATTAATTTTAATAAAAAAAACAGTGTTATTAATCAAAGTAGTGATTTCAAAAAAATTGAAAAAATATCAACAAACTATATCTACTACATAAAAACTCCTGAAAGTTTATCAAGTGAGGATAGAACTCGACTAAATCAGATTTTTTCATCCTACTCACAAAAAATAAGTGATGAAGATATAATAATCACTGTTCCAAAAAAAGATTACAGCTCTATAATGAAACATATTCTCCTTTTAAAACTTACAGTTGAATCTGTAGAGGTAAAAGAGGAGAGTGAAAACTATTTTAAAATTGTTTTACAAAAGCTAAACTAAAATACGATTGTTTTATTCTGTTCTATTTTTCTCTTTTTAATAAAAAATAGTTTTATAAAAAATAGTTTTATAAAAAATA
>DYRY01000237.1 GCA_020718465.1 Anaeromyxobacter dehalogenans
AGAATGAGAAGCTCCTACCAAACGCATTATAAAAATTTCCTTTTGTCTCAAGGCAAATGAAGAAGAAATGAAAGCAACCGTTACTCCTGAAATTCCTAAAAAAAGAACAAAAACTATCATTAAAATTCCTTTCTCTAAAAAGAACAAAAACTCTATAACTTTGTTACTTCTAAGTAAAGAATCTTTTATTCTATCAATTTTTGAAACATCAATAACTCCAGAAAATTCATCAGAAAGAAAATATTTTGTTAATTCTTCAACATTTTTTCCTTTTGGTATAACTTCAAAAGAAGCAGAAAGAGGATTTTCTTCAAAAGAATTTCTTTTCCAATATGAAAATTTTTCTGGATATTTATTCGCAAAAATTTCTAATCCTTCATCTGCCGTAATATATCGAAAATCTTCTATATCTCCATCTTTTTTCATTCCAACAAATCGTGCTTTTAACACTCCAATTTTCATTTCTGGAACTTCTTTTTCTAAAAAAAAGACAATATCAATTTTTTTTTGTGCTGTTTCTATCGATTCTTTTGTAAAAGAATAAAACATTAACAATGTAAACATTACAAAAAATAAGATTGATAACAAAAAAACTATTCCAAAAGTTCGGAAAGGATTTCTCTGTATTCCTCGAAACAAAGGACCAAAAAAATATTGAAAAGAAGTAATACTATTTTTTTAAAAACTTTACAGAAAGAATACAAAAAGAAAAGAAAGAAAGAAATACAGAAAAAAAAAAGAGAATGACAAAAAAACAAATTCGTGATATAATCATAAAAAAATATTTTTTGTAGAGTAGTATGTCAGAATATTCACTTTCTCCTCTTAAATTTTTTCGAAAAAACGAAAAATTTGCACTTGTTGGGGCTTCGAGTTCTTGGACAGATCATGCCTATTATCTTTTTTTAGAACTCGAAAAAAAAGGATATAATATTACCCCTCTTCATACTCATGAAACGGTTATTTGTGGAGTTCCAGCATTTCCAGATTTTCTTCATATTCCCGAAGTAGATCGAGTTATTTTTGCTTCAAAAGATGAAGAACTTTCACTTTTTTATTTACGAAAAATGCGAGATACAGGGATTTTAAAAGCATGGTTTGAAGATGGATTTTCTACTCCAGCAATGGAAGAATTTGCAAGACAAAATTTTTTTGAAGTCGTAAAAAATATAAATCTTCTCGATACATTACAAAAAATTTAAAAAAAATTATGGAATCAAATTTTTCAGAAATTTTATCTCAAAAATTTCCTATTACCATTTTTGCAAAAATAAATACGGGACAATTAAATTCAGAAATTACTGGATTTTTACAAGATGGAGAAATAAAAATATGGAAAATAAATATTTCTGCTCTTCCTGAAAAAGGAAAAGCAAATATCGAAATTAAAAAATTTTTTAAAAAACAATATACTCTTAAAGCGACTATAAAAAATGGAGAAACAAACAAGAGAAAAAAAATTTATTTAGAAAAACTCTAATTTTCTCTTTTTTTTTCTTGTAAAATTTTCTTTGTTAAAATTTTAGTTTGCTCAACTCCCGGTTGGTCAAAAGCATTAATATTCATCATTTCTCCTAAAAATGCTACAGAAGCTTCAAAAAACAGAAACATCTGTCCAAGAAAATTTTCTTGAAGAGATGGAATAGAAATACTTATCCACGGTCTTTGACATAAAGTAAGTGATTGTTTTGCAGCTTCTCGTTCTGCTTCTAAAATTTCAGAAAATTTTTTCCCTTGCACAAAAGAAAGAGGAGTTTTGGTATATCCATCTTCTGGAACATAAATTTTCGAAGAAAATTTTTCTACTTCTAAAAAACAAAGCAAAGTGTCAAAAGGTCCTTCCATATACAATTGATTTTGTGAATGATGATCTGTAACTCCAAGAGCAGAAAGAGGAGTAATTCCAGTAAAAATCATTTCTCCTTCTTGAGAAAATTTTTTTCCAGTAGATTCTGCTAATAATTGTCTATACCAATCAGATAATGCAAATAATTTATTAGAATAGGCATACATTACATTTTTTGTAATCCCTTTTTGAAGAGCATTATATTGAATAGTGGCAAATTGAAATGCGAGATTTTTTTCTTTATCAGGACAGAAAAAATTTTCTGCCATTTTTTTTGCTCCAAGCAAAAGAGATGAAATATCTATTCCCATAAATCGAGCAGGAAGTAATCCAACGGCGGTAAGAACAGAAAATCTTCCTCCTACATTTTCTGGAATATCAAAAAGAGAAATATTATTTTTTTCACCTTCTTCTCTTAAAAATCCTTCTTCTCCTGTAATAAAAACAAAATGCCGAGAAATTTCTCTTTTTTCATCTTCAATTTTTTTTTTAAAAAAAGCATATTGAGAAAGAGATTCTACTGTTCCTCCACTTTTACTAATCACCATAAAAAGAGTCGAAAAGAGAGAAATTTTCTGAAAAACTTCTTCAATTATTTCTGGATCAAGAGTATCTAAGAAAAAAATATTTTTTTCAGTGTTTCGTGCTAATATTTTTTGTAATGCAATTCCTCCTAAAGCACTTCCACCTATTCCTAAAATAACCAAATATTGTTTTTGAGAATGGCTTCTTACAAAAGTATCTATTTTTGTTAAAAGTTCTGAATTTTCTAAAACTTCTGGAGAAGAAAATCCCTGATTTTTTTTTGCAATTTTTTCTAATAAGTCTGAAATCAAAAATTGAGAATCAGTATATTTTTTTGTCTTTTCGAGTACAGAAACTCCTTTTGAAGAAAAAGAAATCATATATGTATAAAAAAATTTTTAAAATATTCTCATAAAAATTTTTTTTTTCCTATATCTTATTTTTTAAAAAAATCTTTTATTTCGTTGCTTGTAAAATTTTTTGACTTAAGATGTCGTGATATCCAGAAATTGTTTTTCCCATAAAAAGTTTCTCTTGAGGATTATTTACTCTCTCTCGAATATCTTTTTCGGTTTCAGTTTGTATAAAATTTTCTTTTTCTTCTAAATGTCCAAAATGCTGGAGATTCTCTTTTTTAGAAAGAAGAAATGAGAGATACCAAAATCCAATCAATAAATAAGCAGGAAGCATTATTACATATGCAGGACGAGAAAAAGTTCCAATCTGAATATAAAAATTTGTATCAAGAACAAAATCATATATTCCATGAAGAATTACAGAAATGAAAAGTCCTTCCATCACCATTCTCTCTTTAAAAACTTCTGTTTTTCGAAAATGAAGAAGTTTGTGAAAAAAATTTGCAATAACAAACTTTCGTCCTTTTTGAATTTCCATTTGCATATATGGTTTTGAAAAATGTCCAAGTCCATAAAAATAGCCATAAATAGCCGAACATAAAATATGTATAAAAACCACAAACACGGAACGAATTAAAAAAGTAGAAAATAAATGTTCTGTTTGTCCAGAAACAATAAGATTAAAAAAGTATCCAACATTTTCTAAA
>DYRY01000238.1 GCA_020718465.1 Anaeromyxobacter dehalogenans
CTAAAACAAGAATTGACTTAAGAAATACAGGTTTTAAAAAAGCTATTGATAATCCTAAAATAGCTAATTTTAGAGATAAAATAAAAAAAATATCTAAAGAGCTTTCAAAAGCTACTGTTGATGTTGATTTTAAATTTAGAGAGCTTATTGAATATGGAGAAAAAACAGGTTTTTATAGTGATTATGACTATCTTTATGCTCACTATGGAAGAGTTTATTGCTATACTCATGGTATTGTTTTACATGAAAAAGATGAATTAAAACAGATTGATAAAATGCTTGAATTTGAGGAGATTTTTAGAGAGATTTATGGTGGGCTATCTTAGTATAAATATCAACAGTATCTTAAAAATGGTTCAAAATATGTTCAACAGCTATCACACTACTATATTTTAGATACAAAAGTGAGAATTTTGTTAGAGTTAGGAAAAAAAGATGAAGCTTATCAAATTGGTATCAAAAAAACAGATAAAATATCTATATTTAAAAAAATAGTAACTATAAAAATCTATTAAAAATCCTATCTCTTTATTTTTTATATAAAACTTAAAGAAAATTCATAATATAACAATTAATAATTTACATAGATATTAAAACATGCTATACATAAGAAATTTTTATGGATATTATTATGAGTATTGGAAAAAAATCTTTAGAGTACCATGAGAGTGGTAGAAAAGGTAAAATTGAGGTGATTGCAACAAAACCATGTGCAACAGCAGAAGATCTATCTCTTGCCTACTCTCCAGGAGTTGCAGAACCATGTCTTGAGATTCAAAAAAATCCAGAGAATGCCTATAAATATACTGCAAAAGGAAATTTAGTTGCAGTTATCTCTAATGGAACTGCTGTTTTAGGTTTGGGAAATATTGGTGCATTGGCAGGAAAACCTGTTATGGAGGGAAAGGGTATTCTTTTTAAACGTTTTGCTGATATTGATGTTTTTGATATAGAGGTTAATGAAACAGATGTATCTAAATTTTGTGATATTGTAGCCTCATTAGAGCCAACATTTGGTGGAATTAATCTTGAAGATATAAAGGCTCCCCAATGTTTTGAGATAGAGACAGAGCTAAAAAAAAGGATGAATATACCTGTTTTTCATGATGATCAACATGGAACTGCTATTATATCTGCTGCTGCACTTATGAATGCTCTTGAAATTGCAGGAAAAAAAATTGAAGAGATAAAAGTTGTTTACTCTGGAGCTGGAGCCTCTGCAATGGCTTGTGCAAAACTTCATATGAGATTAGGTGTTAAAAAAGAGAATATTTTAATGGTTGATACAACTGGTGTTATTTATGAAGGACGAACTCAAGGTATGAATAGTTATAAAGTTGAGTTTGCAGTAAAAACAGATAAAAAAACACTTAATGAGGCTGTTGATGGTGCAGATGTTTTTATGGGATTAAGTGCAGCAGGATTGATGACTCCTCAAATGGTTGCATCAATGGCTAAAAATCCTATTATATTTGCCCTTGCAAACCCAGATCCAGAGATTAGTTATCCAGAAGCAAAAAAAGTTAGAGATGATCTTATTATGGCAACAGGTCGTAGCGACTACCCTAATCAGGTTAATAATGTTTTAGGATTTCCATTTATTTTTCGTGGTGCACTTGATTGTAGAGCAAAATCAATAACAGAGAATATGAAACTTGCAGCAACTTTTGCATTAGCACAATTAGCAAAAGAGGAGGTTCCTGATTATGTTATTGAGGCTTATGGTGGAGTACATTTTGAGTTTGGAAGAGATTATATTATTCCAAAACCTTTTGATTCAAGAGTTTTAACAAGAGTTTCACCAGCAGTTGTTGAAGCAGCAATAAAAGATGGTGTTGCAGGAGTAGAGCTCAATATAGATGAGTATAAAAGCTTTTTAGAGTTAAAACTATCCCCAGAAAAAGAGCTACTACAAACAATCTATAACAAAGCTAAAAACTCTCCTAAACGAATAGTTTTTCCAGAGGGAGAAACAAAACAAATCATTCTTGCAGCAAGAAGATTGTTTGATGAGGGATTTGCAAAACCTGTTTTACTTGGTTCTCCTGAAAAAATTGCTTTAATTGCAGATAAACATCATATCTCTCTTGAAAATTTAGAGATTATTGATTGTGTTAATTGTCCATCAATTAATAAATATGCAGAACAACTTTATCAACTTAGACAAAGAAAAGGTTATACAAGGGGAGAAGCTCTTCAAAAAATGAAACTTACAGACTATTTTGCTGTTATGATGCTTCATAATGGTGATGTTGATGGTGTTGTAACAGGTCAAACAGTTCGATATTCAACTGCTGTAAAACCTGCATTAGAGATTATTAAAACAAAAAAAGGGATTCAGAAAGTTTGTGGGATGCATCTTGTTATCCTTAAAGATAAAATTAAGTTTTTTGCAGATACAACAGTAAACACAATGCCAGAACCTCAAGATTTAGCAAATATTGCAATATTAACAGCAGATACTGTTAAAGATGAATTTGGAATAACTCCTAAAATAGCAATGTTAGCCTACTCAAATTTTGGTTCAGTTTCAGGGAACTCTGTTAGTAGAGCAAGAGGTGCTGTTGAGATTGTAAAAGAGAAACGTCCTGATTTAGTAATTGATGGTGAGATGCAGGCAAATGTTGCATTATCAACAAACCTACTAAAAAAAGAGTATCCTTTCTCAAATCTTAAAGAGGAGGCTAATGTTCTCATATTTCCAAATCTGTCAAGTGGAAATATAAGTTATAAAATGATGGGAGCTATTGGGGGAGCCCAAGTTGTTGGACCTGTTCTTTTAGGAATTGATAAACCAATCAATATTCTTGAAAAGAGTAGTTCTGTTGATTCCATTGTTAATTTAGCGATTGTTACGGTTGTTCAAGCTCAAAAAAGCAGTAATCAAGCATCAAAACATTAACATTAAAACAATTCTTAAAAAATATATAAAACAACATCAACAAAAACAATTATAAATATATTAGAAATAATAATATTTTAAAATTGTTATTTTTAATTTAATGTTTTTTATTAAAACTAAGTTATCATTACTGTTTTTAGGAGGGTTTATGAAAAAAATTATTTTAGTATAGATAGTTATTCAACTATCTATTTTTGCACAAAAAGAGGTGAAAATCTCAAAAAATTGTATTGAGTTTTCAAGTAGCTGTAATCTTTTTAATTTAAATTAAAAAATAGAGATTACAAAAGATACAGTTGAAAAGGCTTTAATAAGTGATATATCTAAGGATATTTTAGCTTCTCAAAAAGATATAAAAAAAATGAAAGATCTTGTTACAAATAATGTTTGGGTTGTTGTTGCTGAAAATTTTGCTAGAAATAGTATAGATTTAAATTTTTCTTAGCATTTTTTCTTCCAACTTAAAAATTGCCTTTTTTTTATT
>DYRY01000239.1 GCA_020718465.1 Anaeromyxobacter dehalogenans
ATTCCTATTGCTCAAGATATGGAGATAGAACATGTCTTAAAAACATGTCTTTTAGTACAAGATGTACTCGATGGAAAAAAACAAGTGTGGCAAGTGCTTAATGATGTTCCTAAGTTAGAATGTGGAAACAGTGCATCAAAAAGAGAATGGACAATGATGAAAGGCCTTGCTTATCACTTGAAAAGTTTCTTATCTATTTTGGAAGAATGCGGATACGATTATACCTCAGAGGATGTAGTAAAAGAATTTAATAAACAATTTGCAGGGAACCCAGTATTGAATACTTATATTCCTGATGATTATGCTGGTGCATCAGCCGAAATAATATCAACTTCTCAAGGGTATCTTTTTCCTTCGATTGATACTCTTACAAAGGGAAATTATTTTGTATAGTAGTTAGTTTTTGTCTTTAAAACCCTAAAATATACAATAAACTCATCTCTTATATTTTGTATAATAATTCCATTACACTGCTCTTTTTATAACCAAAAAAAGCTTCTCCCTTCCTGCAATAGAAGAGCAAAGCCATAAATTTTTTTGGTCGCAGGTCTTTCGTATGACTACGCAGAACCCCCACTTCCACAAAAAATGTACAAAAAGCATAAAGAAGTGATAGTCTCTTTACAAGAGAGAATTCCTTCAAAACAAAAAATGAAAATTACTAGTCGTGCGATCATCTTTAATTCAGAAAAAAAACTGCTTATGGTACAACACCATGGCAGTGATTTTTGGAGTTTACCGGGAGGAAAAACTGAAAAAGGAGAAGACTTAAAAACCTGCCTCCAACGAGAAATTTTTGAGGAATTAGGATTAAAATGCAAAATAAAACACTTGGCATTTATACATGAATTTCAATGGTCAAAAAAAAGTGATATAATAACAGAATTTTTCTTTGTAGCAGAAATTTCTGAAAAAAATATTGAAAATTTTTCTGGAAAATGTGCAAAAACAGAACTCAAGAAAATTGAGTGGAATATTTTAGAAAAAAAACTCAACATTAAACCAGAATTTTTAAAAAATTTTTCTGCTGAAAAAATTTGTGAAAAAAAATTTCCAGAATATTTTTCGTATATCTCTTAATCTCTTATTCTTTTTTCTATGAAAAAAATTCCAAAAAAATTTACTCCTCTCGTTACAGGAATTTTGATGGCAATTTTGATGAGTGGAATTGTGACTTTTATCAATAGAGGGTTTCCAGAAAATTTTTTCATTTTTTTGATGAATTCATTTTTAAAAGTTGCTCCAATTGCATTTGGAGTAGTTATAGTGGTGAGACCTATTGTAGAAAAACTCGTAAAAAAACTTGTTGAATAACTCTTTAAAAAATTTCTTATGAAAGACGAAATTGATATTGCCCTTAATGAATATAGAATTTCATCAACAACAAAAAAAACAACTTTTTTTCTTCTCTCCCTTTTTTCTGGAATATGGGGACTTATTTTTTTGACTTCTGGATTCAAAATTTTACCTCTTTTATTGCTAGGAGTTTTCCTTTTTGCAGGGCTTTTTTGGAGTCTTTTTATGGGAAGAAAAATTTTTCTTTTTCTCCTTCCTGTTCCCTTGTATTTTTCTGGAATTTTTTTCTCTTTTTCTTCTTCAGAAAATTTTGGACTTCTTCTTTTTGCTTTGGGATCATTAATCTCTTTTTTATCGTTTCTCCAAAATTATCAAGAAAAAATTTCTCTCTCTTTTTTTAGAGATGGATTTAGATCTCTTAAAAGTGGAATGATTTGGATGATTTTAGGAATATTTTTACTATTTTTTGGGAATTTTTTAAATTTTTCTCCAAATGAAAATTTTTCTCAAAAAATTCTTGATTCAGAATATTATGCAGAATTTCTCCAAAAAATTTCTCAAAATGAAGAAGTGAAAAATACGAGTTCTCAAGTTTTAGCACAAAAAATTTCTGAAGCCTGCCAAGGAAATACCGTATGTATAAAAGAGGAAACAAAAAAAGCAATTTCAGAATTTGATGCCAATATTACTGAAAGCGTTAAAAATTCTTTCAATCCTTTAGTAGAAAAATTTACAAATCCAGAGGTTTTAAAAACAATAGTGCAAGAAAAAAACATTCCTTATCTCTCTGAATTTTCGGGAGAAATACTTTTAAAAATATTTCTCTTTGTTATACTTTTTTTTGCAACACTTCCTCTTGTTCCGATTTTTTCTTTACTGTTTGCAATTTTTTTTTCTTTTTTAATGTTCTTTATGATGGCAATTGGAGGAATTATTTTTGGGAAAAAATCGGTACAAAAGGATATTATCTATTAAAAATTTATTTTTCTAAAAATATAAATTTTAGCCAAATCTAAATTTTGCAGACTTTCCTTAATATAAAAATGCCTTCTCTTTATAAAAAATTTTACAAAAAAAATGAAACCAATCTTTCTCATGAAACCCGTTATTTTAACAGAAAAAACCCATATCGTAAATACATTTCATGGACATCATTCTCTTGCTGAAAATTCAGGAATGCAAAAGGAATTTTTTCAAAAAATTGTATACCATCAAATTAAGGAATCTGAAAAATTATTTTCAGAAATAAAGACGAAAGAAGAATTTTTTTCCTTATATAAGTCTCTTAATCGAAAAAATAAAGAAATTCTTGAGGCAAAAGAAACTGATCCTCTTTTTATCCCTCATGGAGGAGGAGATATGTATCTTTATGCAAAATTAGCACAACTTCAAGGGCAAAAAGTAATAACTATAACTCTTCATGAATCTCGAATGTTACAAATTCTCTATGAAGGAGAAGAAAAACTTGCACAAAAAGGGGTAGCTCGAGGAGAATTTGTAACAGAAAATTTATGTTTTTTAGAGCAAAAAGCACAAAATATTTTTGAGAAGACAGGGGTTAAAATTCTAATTACCTTAGAACAAGAAAATTTTGGAGGAGGAGGTCTTGGAGATGCATTGAGAGAATTAGCTATAATAAGGGAAAAAATAAAATATCAGGTTCTTTCTGATCATTTTATGAAAATAAATCCAAATCAGGACGAACCAGAGAAAAATGATACATTTACTGATTTTTATCAATTTATTGATGCTACTCCTGAAAAATTTGAAGATATTTTAAACGGACATAAAATATCAAAAAAAGATCTTATAAATGGTGAAATTGAAAAAATAATTCCTCTTATAGAAACTTATGGAAAAAGATTCTTAGAAAAAATTCAAAGAGAAAAAATAGTCAAGGACGGAGAAATCAAGGTACTTGGTCATTGTGATCTTATTAAACTTATGATTCATAAAATAATTATGAGTGGTAAAAAAACAAGAGAAGAGGCCGATGATATCATTTCTGAAGCCTTTCAACATAAAAAGATACAAAATCTTTATAGAGAAATTTTTACAGAAGCGAATAAAAAAGGAATATATATTGAGCT
>DYRY01000060.1 GCA_020718465.1 Anaeromyxobacter dehalogenans
CACAAGCCTCAATTTTTTTACATCCATAACCAACTTTTTCATAACCCTCCTCACATTCACAACTAAATTTATCCTCATTAGGAATGCAGACTGTTTTATTGGAAATACTATTTAAACATGGATTTGGGTCACAAGAGTTAGTTTCATCATTTTTATTTTCTGAACAAGAGAAAACAAAAAGTGTTAAAAAAATTGCCAAAATATACTTCATGAAAAACCTCAAAAAAACTGTTTTATTATAAAGGATATATTTTTTTTGTCAACCTTGTTTATTCAATATATTTGCTATATTTTTGTGTCTTTTTATAATAATAAGTTATACTAATTATAAAATCATATATTTAAATATTTGTATATTTTTTAAAACAAAAAAAAATAAAAAAATTATTGATTTTTTTATAGATAATATATAAAATCGAATAAGCAATAGATGGAGTCTCTATGAAACTATATTTTTCTGAAACTCAAAAATTTAATCAACTATGGTTTAAGATAGTTATTTTTGGAGCTATTTTAATATCAATATCATCATTTATTATTATGTTTTTTAAAGATTTAAATAGACCAATAGAGTACTATCTACTTAATGGGGCTATTGTTTTAGTAACCTCTTTTTTTATAATATTTCTGTTTTTAAAAATGAGATTGTTAACAGAAGTAAGAGAGAATGGTTGCTACTTTAAATTTTCACCATTTCATAGAAAATTTAGAAAAATTGAGAACTATATTAGTTTTGAAAAAATTGAATATCGACCAATAAGAGAGTATGGTGGTTGGGGTATAAGAAAGGGTCGTAATGGTTGGTGCTATAATGTTTCTGGAAATACAGGAGTCCTTTTTAAATTTAGTGATGGAAAAACATTACTAATTGGAACCCAAAAAGGAGATGAATTTATTAAATCATTAGAAAAATTATAACGAAATTTTTTATATACTTTAATTTGTTTTTTTTTATAAAAACAGTTTTTTTTCTTTTAAACAAAAGAAAATATTTTGATTTTAAATGAGGAATTATAATGTTTCAAAAATTATATAATTTTTTTTTTAATAAAGAGAGTGAAGATTTTATAAATGATATTGTTGATGGAAATTTAAGAAAGCAAAAAGTTATCTCTTGGGTTTTACTATTTTCACACATATTTCTAATATTTTTAGATGTTAAAAATGGCTATCAAGGAGTTTGGAATAGAAATATTGGCTACTACTATTTATTTCAACTTCATCTAATTTTATCTACATTTTTAATTATATTTCTTGTTTTTATCTATTCATTAAAACATCTTAATTTTTTGAAAAAAGCCTCTCTTTTAAAATTTTTACAAAATTTTTATGTTATTTTTATGCTGTTTTGGGGTGCATTAGTAAGCTCGATAGATCAACTTATTCATCAAGATATAACTGTTTTTATTTTAATAAATTTTGGAGTATCTGTTGTTATTGTAACTGGTGCTTGGCTTAGCTTTTGGGGATATTTGATATCTATTATAACTTTACTTTTAGGTGTATCATATTTTCAAAATGATATTGATAAATTAAGAGGAATATATATATATACCTCAATTTTAGGGGCTGTTTGTTGGATTATATCAAGAACAATGTATCAATTTATGTTAAAAAATTTTAACTTTATAAAAGAGATTCAGTATAAAACTTATGAGCTCTCTGAAGCAGGTTTTTGGGACTATAATGCTGAAAAAAACACAATATTTTTCTCTAATGCTTGGAAAAAAATGTTAGGATATGAGGAGCAGGAGCTACCAAATAAACTTGAGGAGTGGGAGAGAAGGCTTCATCCTGCTGATAAGGAGAGAGTTTTTACTGAACGTGAAAAATATTTTAACTACTCTGAAAAATATCAAGATTTAGAGTATAGAATGATTTGTAAAAATGAGGATTATATCTGGATTCTTGATAGAGCAAAAGTTATAAAAACAGATGAAAATGGTAAACCATTAAGAATTATTGGAGTTCATACAGATATAACAAAACTTAAAAATTATCAAAAAAATTTAGAGGTAACACAAAAAGAGATTCAACAAGCAAATCATTTTAAAACTCAATTTCTATCCAATGTAACACATGAATTAAGAACACCACTTAATGGAATTATTGGCTTTACTGAAATTTTAGCAGAATCAGAAGAGAGTCCTGTAAAAAAAGATATGTTAAATATGGTTTATCACTCAAGTGAAACCCTTTTAGAGATTATTAATGATATATTAGACTTTTCAAAACTAGAGGGTGGAAAATTGGTTTTAGAGAAACAACCTTTTTTAATTGAGGATGTTGTATTAAGGCTTAAAAAAAGATTTCAAGTTGTATCTGAATTAAAGCATATTGATTTTAAAATTGAGATTAAAGATACAAAATTAAAAATTCCATATTTTATTGGTGATTCTTTAAGATTGGAGCAGATATTAAACAATTTACTTTCAAATGCCTTTAAATTTACAAAACAGGGCTCTGTCTCTTTGATAGTTGATTTTGATAAAATTGGACATGAAAATTATAATATTATTTTTGAAGTTCATGATACAGGTATTGGTATTTATGGAGATAAACTTGATTTTATTTTTGAATGTTTCACACAAGAAGAGGATTATATCACAAGAAAATATGGTGGTGTTGGTTTAGGTTTAGCAATTGTAAAACATCTTACGAAACAGATGAATGGAAAAATAGGAGTTCAAAGTGAAGCCTCTATTGGCTCTATATTTACTGTTAAAATACCATTTAACTCTGAACCTGAAAAAATAGTTAGTGAGATATCAACTCTATCATTTAATCAAAAAGATAAAAACTACTCAATACTTCTTGCTGAAGATAATAGAAATAACCAAATTCTTGTTGAGGAGATTTTTTCACTTGTTAATATCTCCATTGATATAGCTAATAATGGTATTGAAGTATTTGAAAAATTTTACCAAAAAAATTATGATTTAATTTTAATGGATATACAGATGCCACAAATGAATGGATTAGAGGCAACTAAAGCAATTAGAGTTTTTGAAAAAGAGAATAATAAAAAACATATCCCAATTATAGCTCTTTCAGCTCACTCACTACCTCATGAAAAAAAAGAGGCAATAGATTCTGGAATGAATGATTTTATCACAAAACCATTCAATAAAAAAACACTTCTGGATAAAACATTTGAATTTTTAGATAAAAAGTAATAGTATAATTTGACGCAATTTAACATTATAGAAAAACATTTAAAAAACATATAATTTTATTACAATAAAAAAACTAATAATCTATTTTTTTGTTATTTATAAAAACATTTTTTATAGTTGATTGTTATATTTTTATTTGAATTTTATGAAATTGAAACTACTTTATCCAAGAGATATCACCACCAGAATCACTCTTTTGACCACTTTGATTAAGAAATATTTTACTACCAGGATATCCACTTAATTCACCTGTTATTGTATAGTTTGTAGCATTTGATATTATTGAGATTTGATCACCCTCTGTATTTTTACCATCTATTCCAAATGGAGCTCTTATTTTTTCAGGTACAGCTCCTATAGCAGGAAGAGGCATTCCTTCAGCTATTTTTGTTTCAAGATATGCTGCGATTGCCTCCATTGGAACCTGTATTTTTTGTATTTTTGCTCGTTTTGTATATCCATTATAAGCAGGAACAGCAACCGCAGCTAAAATACCTATAATTCCAACAGTAATCATTAATTCAATTAATGTAAAGGCTCTTTTTTTCAACATAATAATCTCCAAAATCAATTCACATAACTACTAGCAAAAAAAGTTCCATTAAAGGTAATAAAAATCATATTTTCATCCTAATTAATATATGAAAATGTGAAATATGTTTCACAAAAATATAAAATTATACTAAAACAAAATAGGTTTATTAATTTTTTTTGTTTTAATTAGATCTTTTAATAGCAACAAGTAGAACAGATATAGCGGCTGGTGTAACCCCAGATATTCTCATTGCTTGACCAATTGTTTGAGGTTTATGTTTAATTAATTTCTCTTTTATCTCTCTTGTGAGTGAATCCAATATTTGAATATTAAGAGAATCAGGAATTTTTATCTGTTCTATTTTTTTAGCTCTTCCAATCTCTTGCATCTCTCTTTCAATATATCCTTCGTATTTTGTGTTAATCTCAACCTGCTCTTTTACAATATCAGGAATCTCATTAATATCAAAAGAGACAAAATTAGCTATATCACTAAATGTTGTATTTGTACGTTTTAAAAATCGACTTAAAGATGTACCATTTTTAAAATCTCCCCACTCTTTTTCTAGAAAAAGAGTTTCCCACTCCTTTTTTGGGGAGATATAAATCTCATTAAGTAGATTTTGATAGTGTTGAATTTGTTCTTCTAGAGATAATATATAATCAAAATCTTTTTCTGATATTAATCCTAATCTCTTACTATGCCTAAAAAGTCTAAAAATTGAGTTATCTTCTCTAAGAATAAGTCTATATTCAGCTCTTGATGTAAACATTCTGTAAGGCTCATCAACCCCTTTTACAACAAGATCATCAACCATAACCCCTAAATATGACTCACTTCTGTCTGGAATGAATGGATCAATCTCTTTTATTTTACAAGCAGCATTTATTCCTGCTAATAATCCTTGAGCAGCAGCCTCTTCATAACCACTTGTCCCATTAATTTGACCAGCTAAAAATAGATTCTCTATTTTTTTTGTCTCTAATGTATGTTTTAACTCTCTTGGATCTACATAATCATACTCAATTGCATATCCTGGTCTCATAATCTCAACATTTTCAAGCCCTTTTATTGAGCGAAGATATTTAATTTGAGTCTCATAAGGGAGTGAAGTTGATAATCCATTTGGATAATACTCCTGTGTATCATATCCTTCAGGCTCAATAAATATCTGATGTTTATCTTTTTCAGAGAACCGAACAACTTTATCTTCAATAGATGGGCAATATCTTGGCCCAATTCCCTTTATTATTCCAGCAAAAAGAGGAGAATCCCCTAAATCTCCACGAATTATCTCATGTGTAAGTTGATTTGTATATGTTATATAACAAGATACCTGTTTTTGTTCAATTTTTTTATTAAAAAATGAGAATGGTTTTGGATTTTCATCCCCTTTTTGCTCCTCCATTTTAGAGAAATCAATTGTTTTACCATCTAATCTAGGGGTTGTTCCAGTTTTTAATCGTCCAACACTCAATCCCATATCTCTAAGCGAATCTGATATTGTTAATGCTGATTGCTCCCCTACTCTACCTGCTGAAAAATTAGTTCTACCAATATGAACTAAACCTTTCATGAATGTTCCTGTTGTAATTATAACTGTTTTACCATAGAATTTTTGCCCTATTACAGTTTCAACACCAGTAACTTTACTGTTTTCAAAAATTATTGAGGAGACAACCCCCTGCTTAACATCTAAATTTTCTCTATTTTCAACAATTTTTTTCATATAGAGTCTATACAACTGTTTATCTGCTTGAGCTCTTGATGAGCGAACAGCAGGTCCTTTATTAGTATTTAAAACTCTAAATTGTATTCCAGCATAATCAGTAGCCTTTGCCATCTCACCACCTAGAGCATCAATCTCTTTAACAAGTTGCCCCTTTCCAATTCCACCAATTGCTGGATTGCAAGGCATTAATGCAATTGTATCTAAATTTATACTCAATAGTAGTGTTGATACTCCCATTTTAGCAGCAATTAGTGCTGCTTCAACTCCTGCATGACCACCACCAACAACAATAACATCATAATTTTTATGAAGAGAAACCATTGAATCTCCAAAACAAAAAACAACTTTTAACATAAACTAAATTATAGTTCAATATAAATAGTATTCTATATTTTTTTTATTTTTAGAAAAAATAGTTTATATTTTTTTTATTTTTAGAAAAAATAGTATAAAAAATAATTTTCCCCTTGAAAAGAGCAAAATGATGATTATCATTATGTTCGTTAATTTTAGGGAGGTTTTATGAACTTTAAACCATTGTATGACAAAGTGCTTGTACAAAGAGTTGAGGCTGAACAAAAAACTAAATCAGGTCTTTTTATTCCTGATACTGCAAAAGAGAAACCATTTGAGGGAAAAGTTATCTCTGTTGGAACAGGAAAAAGAACAGAGGATGGAAAAGAGCTTCCATTAGCTGTAAAAGTTGGAGATCATATTCTATTTGGAAAATATGCAGGAACAGAGATAAAAATTGATGGTCAAGAGTATCTTCTTATGAAAGAGGATGAGATTTTAGGTATAATTGGGTAATCAAAGGAGTTGAGATATGGCAAAGAAAATTCTATTTTCTAATGATGTAAGACAAAAAATCCTTCATGGAGTTAATCAACTAGCAGATGCTGTTAAATCAACTTTAGGTCCTAAAGGGCGTAATGTTATGATTGAACGCTCTTTTGGTTCCCCACTTGTTACAAAAGATGGTGTTACTGTTGCAAAAGAGATTGAACTTGAAGATAGTTTTGAAAACCTTGGAGCACAACTTGTTAAAGAGGTATCATCAAAAACAGCAGATATTGCTGGTGATGGTACAACGACAGCAACAGTTCTTGCTCAAGCAATATATCGTGAAGGAATTAAACTTGTAACTGCTGGAATCAATCCAATGGCTCTTAAAAGAGGTATTGATAGAGCAGTTGAAGTTGTTGTTGAAGAGTTAAAAGCTCTCTCTCGTCCTGTTGGTGGAAGAAAAGAGATTATTCAAACTGCAACAATCTCTGCAAATAATGATCCTGAAATTGGTAAATATATTGCAGATGCAATGGAAGAGGTAAGTCAAAAAGGAGTTATTACTGTTGAAGAGGCAAAAGGGTTTCAAACAGAGCTTCAAGTTGTAAAAGGTATGCAATTTGATCGTGGCTATATCTCTCCATATTTTATTACAGATGCAGAAAAAATGGAGGCTAATTTAGAGGATCCATTTATTCTTATTACTGATAAAAAAATATCAAACATGAAAGAGTTACTTCCTGTTCTTGAGGCAAATATGCAAACTCATCAACGTCCTCTTGTTATTATTGCAGAAGATATTGATGGTGAAGCATTAGCAACTCTTGTTCTAAATAAAATTCGTGGTGTTTTAAATGTTATTGCTATTAAAGCTCCTGGCTTTGGTGATAGAAGAAAAGCAATGCTTGAGGATATTGCTATTTTAACAGGTGGAACATTAATTAGTGAAGAGTTAGGTCATCGCCTTGATGATCCAAAAGTGGACCAACTTAGTCGTTTAGGTAAAGCAAAAAGAGTCACTATAACAAAAGAGAATACAACTATTGTTGATGGTTATGGTAATAATAGTGATATTGAGACTCGCAAAAAACAGATTGAGGCTCAAATAGCAGAGAGTGCATCTGATTATGATAAAGAGAAACTTATTGAGCGTCTTGCTAAAATATCAGGTGGTGTTGCAGTAATTAAAGTTGGTGCAGCAACAGAGACAGAGATGAAAGAGAAAAAAGCCAGAGTAGATGATGCACTTCATGCAACTCGTGCTGCTGTTGAGGAGGGAATTGTTCCTGGAGGTGGAGTAGCACTTCTACGTACAGTAAAAAAACTCTATGACCTTAAACTTAATGGTGATGAGCAACTTGGAGTTAATATTATAATTCGTTCTCTTGAAGAACCAATTCGTCAAATTGCTGAAAATGCTGGTGCAGAGGGAGCTGTTGTTAAAAATACTGTTGCATCAAATGAAGATCCTTTCTTTGGTTTTAATGCAGCAACTGGTGAGTATGAAAATCTTTTAGAAGCTGGAATTATTGACCCAACAAAAGTTGTTAGAACAGCTCTTCAAAATGCAGCATCTGTTTCTGGCTTAATGCTTACAACAGAGGTTGCAATTGTTGATATTAAAAAAGATTCCTCTGCTAGATCAGGTGGTGGAATGGGTGGAATGGGAATGGATGGAATGATGTAGTTTCATTCAAAAATCTATTTTAAATAAAAAGGGGGTTTAAACCCCCTTTTTTAATCTTTTTTTATTAATCAAATAGAAGTTTTTTTGCATTACTTCCAGAAAATTTTTTATTAAAATGTTTATATGCTTTCTCTGTTGCAACTCTTCCTCTTGGAGTTTTATAAACAAATCCCTCCTTTATAAGATATGATTCACAAACCTCCTCTATTGTACTTTTATCCTCACCAACAGCAGCAGCAATTGTATCTAATCCAACAGGACCACCATTAAAATCATCAATAATAGTCAATAAAAATCTCTGATCAATTAAATCTAATCCTGCAGAATCTATTTCGAGTGCATTTAGTGCTCTATCAGCAATCTCCCTCTCTATTTTAGAATCCCCTTTTACTATTGCAAAATCTCGAACTCTTTTCAGTAATCGATTTGCAATTCTTGGTGTTCCTCTACTTCTTTTAGCTATTTGATAGGCACCATCTGAATCAATCTCAATATTAAGAATTCTTGCAGAGCGAAAAACGATCTGAAATAACTCCTCTGGATCATAATATTCAAGTCTTATTATGATTCCAAATCTATCTCTTAAGGGAGATGTTAACAATCCACTTTTAGTGGTTGCACCAATAAGAGTAAATGGGTTTAGAGATATTGATATACTTCTTGCTCCACTTCCTTCACCAATAACTAAATCATATTTAAAATCCTCCATTGCAGGATATAGATTCTCCTCAATAACAGGATTCAATCGATGAATCTCATCAATAAACAGAATATCCCCTTTATTCTCAATTTGAGATAAAATTCCAGCTAAATCCCCTTTTTTTTGTATTGCAGGACCACTTGTTAAAAAAAGGCTTACTCCCATCTCATTTGCAATAATGTTTGCAAGTGTCGTTTTTCCTAATCCAGGAGGTCCAAAAAGTAAAACATGATCTAAAGCATCCCGCCGAATTTTTGCTGATTCAACAAATATTTTTAGATTCTCTTTTGCTTTTGATTGACCTATATAGTCATCAAATTTTTTAGGTCGTATACTCTCTTCGAATTTTACATCATCAGAAAGAGAGCTAATAACACTATTTTTTGTCATTTTTCCTCTAATTATAAAAATTACAGATCTATTTTTCTTAAAAAAAATAAAAAAGACTATTTTTCTAAAAAATAAAAAATCTTTACTTTTATAAAAAAATAAGAGATCTTTTTTAGTAAATAGTAGTAATTAAATAGAACCAACCCTTTTTAAAGCAATTTTTATTAACGATTCAAGTTTATTATTTTGTAACTCTTCACTTTGAAAAGACTCTAAAACAGCCTTTATCTGCCTTGTAGAGTAGCCTAAATTTTGTAGAATTGAGTGTAAATCTTGAATTATTGTTACTGAATTTACTGAATTTTTTGAAGTTGGTGTTGTTTTAAACTGTTTTTGAAACTTATCCGAAAGCTCTAAAATAATTCTTTCAGATGTTTTTCCTCCAATCCCTTTTATTGATGATAAACGGGTTATCTGCTTATCAATAATGGAGGATATTAACTCCTCTGTGGATATATTATCAAGAATTGATATAGCCAATTTAGGACCAACTTTTGAAACACTCAAAAGATTATTAAAAACATGTTTCTCCTTTAAAGATGAGAAACCAAATAGTTCAACCCCTGTTGCCTCTCGATAGATAGATTGAATATAGAATTGGTAGTTAACACCAACTTGAAGTGTTTCTAACTCATGAGATTTTATAAAAATCTGATATCCAACACCATTAACATCAATAATTGCAGCCTCATTATCAGAGTATAAAAAAAGACCTTTAATAAATCCTATCATAAAATATCCTTAAAAATTATAGATTTTGCTGAGGTTTTTTGGTTTTTGTAAAAACAAACTCAACCCTTCGATTCCTCATCATATTCAAAGGAGAGTTATTTGGAAAAAGGGGAACAGAGTCACCTCTTCCAACTCCATGAAGTATATATGGATCACTATTTGAACCCTCTACATAATAACGAACAATTGATACTGCACGTAGTGCAGATAACTCCCAATTAGTTGCAATCTCTTTTGAGTTAAGTGGTTGAGAATCTGTGTGAGCCTCAACATACAGCTCAAGCTCTTTCATCTGTTTAAATGTTTCATAAACATCATCTAATAGTGGCCATGCAGTTGGTTTTACAATATATGATGCAGAGTCAAAAATATAGTTTCCACTTACTCTTAAAACAATACCACGAAAATCTTTAACAACTTCAATTTGTGTTTCATTATCATCTGCTTTTTTAAATCGTTTAACTGTTGCCTGAAGTTTTTTTATCAAATCCTCCTCAAAAGATTGAGAAAAATCTTGTGAAATTATATTTGTTCCAACAGGAGATTCATAAACAGGAATACTTTTTTGAACTCCAAAAGCCTGTGAAACATTTCCTGTTATCTGTTTGAATTTTTTTACATCCATTGTTGAAAATGAGAGAAGCAAAACAAAAAAAGTTAAAAGTAGTGACATAAGATCACCAAATGTAACCATCCAACCTGGAGCCCCTTTTGGGCATGGTTTCTGTTTTGCTGCTTTTCCCATAAAATCTTCTTAAAAAAATTATCTATATACTTTTACTCTTTTCTCCTATCTGCTGGAGGCATATATGTCTCTAAAAACTCTCTTAATATTTTTGGATTCTCCCCTTTTTGAATCCCTAATAGTCCCTCAATCATTAAATTTTTTCTCATCACCTCTTTTGCAGAACGATATGATAATTTATCTGCAATTGGAAGTGCAATAAGGTTTGCAATAAGAGAACCATAGAGGGTTGTTAAAAGTGCAACTGCCATAGCAGGACCAATTGAGGCTGGATCATCCATATTTGCAAGCATCTGAACAAGACCAACAAGAGTTCCAACCATACCAAAAGCAGGTGCAGAATCCCCTAAAGATGAGAATATTTTAGATCCAATTTCATGACGAGATGCTGTATTATCAATATCAGTATATAAAAGAGATTGAAGCTGTTCACTATCAGCACCATCAACAAGATAGTTAATCCCTTTTTGTAAAAATGGATCATCAAATGATACCCTTTCAAGTGCTAAAATCCCCTCTTTTCTTGCTATTGTTGCTAACTCTTCAAGTTTATCAATAAGCTCTCCAATTGATGGAGTTTTATCTGAAAAAGCATTTTTTGCAACTTTTATTGCATTTGTTATATCTTTTATACCAAATCTGATAACTGTTGCTGAAATTCCACCACCCAAAACAATAAGAATAGAAACAAGATCTAAAAATAGGGTAATACTTCCACCAAGAAGAATTGCAACAAGAACAAGAATGGTTCCAAAAACTAACCCAACAACGGTTGCAAGATCCATTCAAAACTCCTAATAAGTTAAAAGAGTAATCGGTTAAATCAAATAAAACTTAAAAATTCCAACATAAAACAAAAATAGTATTATTTTGATTTTTATAAAATACAAATTTTTTATACAATAAATAAAATATTACTTTATAAAAGTTATCTTTTCTCTTTTTTTGAATAAAAAAAGTGTTTTATTTTTTTCTAAAAAATATTACTCAAATTTTAATGGGTAATATTTATAGTTCAATATTTTAGCAACTGCCCAATGTGTTAGTTGATGATTATAAGTGTTTATTCCGTTTACTAACTCAGGATATATATTACAGGCCTCTTTTGTTCCAAATGAGGCTAAAGCTTTAAGGTATGGAATAATAATATTGGTAAGAGCAAATGTTGAAGTTCTTGCAACAGCACCTGGCATATTAGGAACAGCATAATGTATCACTTCATCAATTTTATATGTTGGATTTTCAAATGTAGTTGGATGGCTTGTTTCTGAAATTCCACCTTGATCTATACTCACATCAATAATAACAGAACCTTTTTTCATATTTTTCAAATAATCTTTTTTTATTAATATTGGAGCTTTAGAACCAACAGTAAGTGCAGAACCAATAATTACATGAGATTGAAATATTGCATCTTCAATATTTAGTGTATTTGAGTATAGTGTTTGAATTTGCCCCTTATATCTTAATTCTAAATCACGAAGCTTTTGCATACTTGTATCAAGTGCAATAACAAATGCCCCCATTCCAAGTGCCATCTGAATTGCATTCTCTCCAACAACCCCTGCACCAATAACAGTAACAGTACCTTTTTTCACACCAGGAACACCACCCAAAAGAGTCCCACGACCTCCATTATGACTTTGTAGATAGTAGGCACCAATTTGAACAGCCATTCTTCCAGCAATCTCACTCATTGGTGCAAGTGCAGGTAAAAACCCATTATCTTGCTGAATTGTTTCATAGCCAATTGCAGTTATCCCCTTTTTTAGAAGTAGTTGTGTTAATGGTTCATTAATTGCAAGATGAAGAAAAGAGACTAATATATGATTTTGCTGAAGAAACTCATATTCAGCTGGTTGAGGCTCCATTATTTTAACAATCATCTCACTTTTTACATATATCTCTTTTGCAGTATCAACAATTTCAGCCCCTGCTTTTTTATACTCCATATCAGTAATTCCAATATTATATCCAGCTCCTGATTGAACTCTTATTTTATGTCCCTGCCTTACCAATGATTTAACATTTGCAGGAACAAGCCCAACTCTATGCTCTAAATTTGCAATCTCTTTTGGAACCCCTATATTCATAAATCCCCCAATAAAACTATATTATAAAATAAAAAATTTGTATTATTTTATTATTAAATAAAACAAAAAACTTTTTTTTCTAAAAAACAAAAAAATAAAAACTATTAATTCATACCATATGAATTAACTAAAAAATAAATAAAACTATAAGATTTTAATAAAAATACATCCTTATCAGGATATACATATTATCCATAATTAGATTTAAAAATCAAGCATTGAAAAAAATAGAGGTTTAATAATTAAAAAGAGAATAGTCTAATCAAATAATGTAATTAATATTTGCAAAAAATTGATAAAATCAAGCTATAATATTGTGATAACATAAAAAATATAGTATAATATATTGTTAATATTTTGGGGGGCATTATGAAAATATATTATCTATTTTTAACAATGTTACTATTTTTGGTGGCATGTGGAGATAATACATCTGGTGGTAAAAAAGTTGGTTGTTTAAGTGATTTAGATTGTCCTGGAGGAGTTTGTGATTTATCCTCTAATGAGTGTATAAGTTATAGTTGTTCACCATCAGAGAATCAATGTATTGATTCAAAAAAATTAGAAAAGTGTAGTAATGATAGAAAGACAAAAGAGATTGTTGAGTGTGAATTCCAATGCTATAATGGATATTGTGTTGATAGTAAACTCTGTACATCTGGTCAAAAAGAGTGTGTATCTGATAATGAGTATGTTGAGTGTTCATTAACAGAGGCTGGTTGGGATCGAAAAACTTGTCCAAATAATACATATTGTCTCAATAAAGAGTGTGTTCCAAGAGTTTGTGAGCCATTTACAAAGGAGTGTAAAGATAGTTATACTCTTAATGCATGTAATGCAAATGGAACAGTTTTAATGGAGATAAAGTGTCAAGGGGGAGAGGAGTGTTTTTTAGGAAATTGTGTTGAATCCACTTGTATTCCTGGAACAAAAAAGTGTGCTGAAGATGGTTCAGTTTTAATTTGCAAAGAGGATGCAACTGGTTGGAGTGTTGCAAACTCTTGTCAAACAGGAACAAACTGTTTTGAAGGTAATTGTCTTTCAATTGTTTGTGAAGTGGATGAAAAGATCTGTTTAGAGGGAAATAATCGATATTACCAAAAGTGTAATGACTCAAGAACAGGTTGGAGTAATGCAAAAAGTTGTGCAAGAGGAGAGGTTTGTAGTAGTGGAGTTTGTATTGAGATAGCTTGTAGAGCTGGTGAAAAAAAATGTGATGAAACTGGAAAAGTTATTCAATGTGACTTAAGTTCACTTGGTTGGAGTGTTACTGAAGAGTGTTCTGAAGGTAATGTTTGTAAATTAGGTTCTTGTGTTGAAGGAAACACAGAGTGTATTGCAAATGAAAGATTTTGTGTTGAAGATAACTCAACATATTTTATTCAGTGCGATCCTTGGGGAACAGGATGGTTAAATCCAACAAGTTGTGGAGCAGGAAAAATCTGTAGTAATAATCAGTGTTTAGATATTTTATGTTCTCCAAATGAGAGTAGTTGTGTTGCAGGAGATTTAACACAGAAAAAATATAGAATGTGTAATGAAAATGGAACAGAGTATCTATCTGAAAGTTTTTGTGGGAATGATGAGATCTGTTTAGATGGAGAGTGTAGAACAATAAATTGCAATCCTGGTGAAAGATTGTGTAATAATGATCAGTTGGTTATTTGTGAAAATGATGGAAGTGGTTGGAAAGAGCCTATAAATTGTGAAGATGGAAAGGCATGTGAAGCTGGAAACTGTTTAAATATAATCTGTACACCAAATCAAGATAGATGTGTTGATGGAACAAATCAACAGATTGAAACTTGTAATCAAAGTGGAACAGCATGGGTTAATAAAAGGGTTTGTGGTCTTGGTAGATTATGTCAAAATGATAGTTGTGAAGATATTATCTGTTTACCAGGACAAAAAAGATGTTTAAATGGTCAAAATAGTTTTGAAACTTGTAATGAAAATGGTAGTGGATTTGAAAACACAATAGCTTGTGAAGATGGAGAGACTTGTATATCTGGAAACTGTATGGAGTGTTATCCAGGAACTGATTTGTGTGAAGGGGATTTAATTAAAAGATGTAGTGATTTAGGTAGATGGGAAACTCCAATAGCTTGTGAAAATGGTGGAATTTGTGAAAATAGAGAGTGTAAAGCAATTATTTGTGAACCAAATCAGATAACTTGTTCAACAGAAAATTCACAATATAGAGTAAGTTGTAACTCAAATGGTACTGCTTGGCTAACACCTATCTCTTGTGGTGGAGGAAAAACCTGTAGAGATGGAGAGTGTGAATCTATAATTTGTGTTGCAAATGGTGTTGAGTGTATTCAATCAGACCCAACAATGAAAAGTTATATGAGTTGTAATGAGTGGGGAACATCCTATAATACTCCTACAAACTGCCCAAATAATGAGGTTTGTTTAGGTGGAGCCTGTCGTTCAATATCTTGTACTCCTGGAGAGAAAGTTTGTGATGGTTTTGGAGTAAAAGAGTGTACTGATTTAGGTCAATGGGGTTCTACAAACTCTTGTGGTAATGGAAATAGTTGTGAAAATGGCTCTTGTGTACCTGTTATATGCGTTCCAAATGAGTTTAGATGTACAACAGATAACAATCAATATAGAGAACAGTGTAACTCAACAGGAACTGCTTGGATTAACAAAGCTCCTTGTGGAACAGGGAAAGTTTGTAGTGTTGGTGTTTGTGAAAATATAATATGTTCTCCAGAAAGTAGAAAATGTTCTGATAGTAATCACTATCAAGTTTGTAATTCATTAGGAACAGGCTATCAAACCTCTGTAGCTTGTGGTTCAACTCAATATTGTGATAGTGGTGTTTGTGTTAATGAAGTTTGTGTTCCAAATGAGAAAATTTGTGTGAATAGTAGTTCAATAAAAGTTTGTAATGAGATAGGTTCAGGATTTAGTAATCCACAAAATTGTAGTGATGGAATGGTTTGTGCCAATAATCTTTGTAGTAATACAATTTGTCAAGCAGGAGAAACTCGTTGTGATGGAGCATTAATTCAAACCTGTAGTTCTGATGGAACTAATTGGCTAAGTGGAGTGAGTTGTCCTGCTGGAAAAACCTGTTCAGGAAATGTTTGTATTGATTATGTTTGTGGAACAAATGAGAGAGAGTGTGTTGGAACATCAATGTATAAAGTTTGTAACTCAACA
This sequence comes from Anaeromyxobacter dehalogenans, assembly GCA_020718465.1. Classification (GTDB taxonomy): domain Bacteria; phylum UBP6; class JAFGXH01; order JAFGXH01; family JAFGXH01; genus JAFGXH01. The sequence goes on from DYRY01000060.1 coordinate 15,751, forward strand.
AGAACAGGTTTTGATTCACCTCAAGTTTGTGGAACAAATAGAATATGTTCAGGTGCTGGAGTATGTAGCGATCGAATTTGTGCTCCTGGTCAAACAAGATGTGTGACAACAGATTTAACATTTAAAACATATCAAATATGTAATGCCTCTGGTTCTGGTTGGGATACAACTGCAACATGTAGTGATGATTTAATTTGTGATATTGACACAAATATCTGTAAATCAGTTATATGTAATCCTGGGGATTTAAGATGTTTGAATAGTGGTGGTTTAGTTCAATCACAAACTTGTAACTCAACAGGAACTGGTTGGGAAAATCCATTAACTTGTAGTGGATTAAATCCAATTTGTACTGAGGATGGTTGTGATAATGTTGTATGTAATGCTTATGAAGAGATTCAATGCACAGGAAATGGAGATAGAGAGTATAAAAGATGTAATCTAAATGGAACAGATTGGTTAACAACAACAGAGAACTGTCCAGAAGATTATATTTGTAAAACAGGTGCTTGTGTTCCTGTAATTTGTAATCCAAACTCAATAGTTTGCTCATCAGATTATGGCTATAGAACTTGTAATAGTGATGGAACTGTATTAAGTGCAGAAACAAGTTGTGAAAACTCTCCTGCCTCTGGAACTCCAAAAAAATGCTATAGTGGCTCTTGTCAAACAGAGTGTGAAATGGCTGCTATTAATCGTAGTTATATGGGTTGTGAATATTATGCTGTTGAGCTTGATAATAATAGTGGAAATTATACTAATGGAAACTATGCTATTATAGTAAGTAATCCAAGTAGTTATTCCGCAAATGTTACAATTACTGGACCAAATAGTATAAATAGAACAGCTACAATTGCATCTAATAATCTTGAATTTTTTAATTTTACAACAGGACGAAATCAAGCAAGAGGAACTGTTTCAGGTAGTAATTACTCCTATTTGATTGAAAGCAATATACCAATTGTTGTTTATCAATTTTCTCCACTTGGAGGTTCTACAAACTATACAAATGATGCTTCATTGATTA
>DYRY01000240.1 GCA_020718465.1 Anaeromyxobacter dehalogenans
AAATATAAAAAAAACTCTTTTTTTCTCTTCTTTTAGGTTATGCAAGAGGTCTAGTAACAATGAGTAGATTTCTGTTTTTTGGAGGTGATGGATATTTTGAAAATCGGAAATATACAAAAAATGACTTAAATGAATCTAAAAAAGAGAGAGTTGAGATATCAAAAGAGATTTATGAGATATGGTTTGATAACTATCCAATTTTAGCAAATAAAACAGCATTATCTCTTGATGAGTTTAGAAATAGAGCAAATCTCTCATTTTATAAAGGTGGAGTTGAAAACAACTCTCTTTATACAGATCCTATTTTTTCAAGATTATCAACATCAGAAGTAACAATAGAGTTTTCATCTTTTTTGGGAGCTACATCAAAAAATCATATATGGGACCAAGAGTTTTTAGTAAATTATGCTCTTTTAAAAGAAAATGAACAATCATATAAAGAGAAGAGTGATTTACTATCATATCGTATCAACTACAAAAATCGCCACTTTAAAAAAGAGAAATCCCTTTTTATTATTCCTTTACCTTATGCAGAGGCTAAAGTTGAAACAGAGATAGATAAACCTGATGATAGAGATTATCACAATTTAAATGGTATATTCTCTTTAGGAGCCTCTTTTTTAACACAAACACAACGTTTTGAGTTAAAATTTGCAGGAGCAGTTTCAAAACAGTTATTAGCAGAAAATGAACAAACTCAATATGGTATATCTATTGGTTATATGTTAAAACCAATAGAGTTTTTAAAAGTAACTTGGGAATCATATTTTGACTATTTTATATCATTCTCTGATAAAAAGCAGGAGAAAGGAAGTTGGCAAGGAAATCTTTATATTCCAATTTTTTAAAATTTTTATACATTTACAAAAGGAACATTTAAAATTTATAAAGAAGAAAAGAGTGATTATAGCTACATTTATGACTTAACATTTGGATTAACTTTGATGTGGAGTAGTTGGTTTTGATTTTTTACTTGACATTCTAACTTTTTTTTTTAAAATAGTATTTATTCAGAAGGGTTGTAAACTCTTGCTTTTAACTCTTTCATAACTAAAACTTAATAGGGTAATCAAAATGCGTATTATTGTGGAATTAAAACCAGAAGCTGACCAGAATTTGCTTCATGTCGACATTCAATTCTTAATGCCAAAAACAATCAAATATATACTCTCAAAATCGAGTATATCTGAAGATTTTATAAACTCTTGGAGTAATTTTGCAAATTTTAATCTAAAATTTACACCAAAACCAAGAATTTATAATGATCAACTTATTGTTGGGGATAAAAATATTCTTACCATCACAATATCAAGCTGTTCTAAAGAGTTTATCAACTATTTTAATGAGGGCGTTTTACAAATGAAAACTCTGCTTATTCAAAATAGAAAATTTCAAATTATAAATGTTGAAGTTCTTGATAATCCAGAAATTGATGGTGAACAAATAAAACTCTATCCAATGGCACCAATGTTATCTGGTAAAGTTGTTGAAAATCAAAAAGGGGCATTTTATTATAAATGGAATCAACCCGATTTTCTTGCTGAATTAGAGAATGAACTCAAAGAAAGATACAAAGAGACATTTAAAAAAGATATTCCTGAAGAGGGAATCTCTATAAAATTTGATCAGAACTATCTTAAATATCATAGTGATATATCTCAACTTGTAACAGTTAATAAGCGAAAACAGAGAGCTGTTTGGGCACCACTTTATATATCTGGAGACAAAGAGTTAATTAATTTTGCTATTGATACTGGATTAGGGCTTAATAGAGATATTGGCTATGGTATGATGGAACTTAGAGCTCCTAAAAATGTTGTTGTTGTTGATAAGAAACCTAGAAAACCAAGAATTGATGAACTCCCAGATAATTTTGGAAATCTTGTAGAGTATCAAAACAGTTTGGAAGAGGATAAAGACTCTAAAAAATAGTTTCAAATTAATCTGTAGAGAAAAATTTATTTTTAGAAACAAAAAAAATGTAATTTGCAACATTCATCTCTGGTAATTTTTTAACATCTACTCTTATTTTTCCTCTATCCACAATTGGAATATCTGTAATATACAGATTTTTATTAGGATAATCTTTCGAATAGTTGCTTTTTTAAGTCTCACTCTTTTAATAAAAGAGTAGATATTTTCTCCTATTATAGATTTAAAAACTCTATGAAAATGAAATTTAGAGAAACAAGATACATCTGCTAAATCATCTATTGTTATTTTCTCTTTTAGATTTTTAGATATATAATCAATTGTATCATTAACCCACCGAACATACTCAATTTGATTTTTATTTTGCAAAATATCTCCTTTTAAAAACTATATTAATGAGTTTTTCTTTTTTTATATTATATATATTATTTAAAAAATTTCTTTATTCTAATAATATAAATTGCATTTTATAAATTAAATTATATAATATAGATATAATTAGGTGAGATACTGACTAAAATTCTATTCTAATTTTTAATGAGTTTTTATGATTAGTAAAAGTGGTAATTTTTCATATAAAACAATATATATCATAATTTTTATTCTTTTTCTATCAACTATTTCTGGATTTTTAATAACACATATTCTTGTTATTCAGTTTGATAGATACCTTTATAAAGAGCATGATAACTCAATAAAAACAAGAGTTTTTATTGTTTTTCAAAGTATAAAACATATTTTAGACTCTTTTGAAAAAAAAGAGATATCAAAAATTGAGTTAGAAAGTGAGTTAAAAAAGAGAGTTAAAAGAGTGATTTATGAGGATGAGTCTGGAAAAAACTATGTTTTTTTAAATAAATTAGATGGGACAGTTTTAGTTAGACCATTCCAACCGGAATTAGAGGGAACAAATCAAATTAATACAACTGATTCAAAAGGAGATCTATTTTATAAGCGAGTTTCAAATGAAATTATTAAAAAAACTGATGGTATTTTTATATCTTACTATATTTTAAATCCTGAAACAGGAGTGGAGGAGTTAAAAAGATCCTATTTTCTTCTTTTACCCAACACTGATTTATATATTGGAACAGGTAGTTATGTTGAAAAAACAATATATTATAGACTAAAAAAGATAAAAATAGCCTTTAGTGCAATGCTTTTACTTGTATTTTTGTTCTCTATTCCTGTTTTTTTTGCAATATCTATAGTTTTGAAAAGAAATAGAGAGCTTTCAATTCAAATAGATAGAAATATTGAACTTCAAAAAATAATTGAGGTTGAAAAGGAGCATTTTAAAACAATTTTTCACTCAATTGGTGATGCAGTTATTGCAACAGATATAAATAGAGATATTATTCAGATGAATCCTATTGCAGAAGAGCTTACTGGTTATAAATTAGAGGAGACAAAAGGTAAAAA
>DYRY01000061.1:0-6490 GCA_020718465.1 Anaeromyxobacter dehalogenans
TAAGAAAAACATGTAAGGAACAAATATATTTGTTCCCAACAAAAGAAAAGATAAAACAGATGAAAACAAAGAGAAAAATTGATGATATCTTTTTAAATCTAAATATTTACTCTTTGAAAAAGTATGATGACTGAATTTTTATTTGATTATTAATAATCACTTAGTTGCATTTTTCTTTTTAAAAAACAAGATTATATTTTGATGAAAACTCTTTTACCTCTTCAGAAATTTGATTTAATTTTTCATCATCATTAATTGCTTGAGATACTCTATTGATAAAAGATGCAACAATTTTCATCTCACTCTCTTTCATTCCTTTAGAAGTTATTGCAGGAGTTCCCAAGCGAACACCAGATGGATCCATTGGAGAGCGTTTATCAAAAGGAACAGTGTTTGCATTTGTTTCAATATTAACTTTATTAAGTGCACTTGAAAGCTCTTTTCCTGTAATGCCTCTATTTGTTAAATCAATTAACATAAGATGATTATCTGTTCCACCTGTAACAAGATTAAAACCATACTCAATAAGAGATTCTGCTAAAACCTTAGCATTACTTACAACCTGTTTTGCATACTCTTTAAATGAATCTGATGCAGCCTCTTTTAATGCAACTGCAATTGCTGCTGTTGTATGATTGTGTGGTCCACCTTGAAGTCCTGGAAAAATACCTTTATTAACTTTTGTTACAAAACCTTTTGCCATAAGAATAAGGCCACCTCTAGGTCCTCTTAATGTTTTATGTGTTGTTGTTGTTACAACATCAGAGTATGGAACAGGAGATGGATGAACTCCACCAGCAACAAGGCCAGCAATATGAGCCATATCTGTCATAAAATATGCACCAACCTCATCTGCAATTGAACGAAAAGCCTCAAAATTAATAAATCTTGGATATGCAGAGGCACCAGCGATAATAAGTTTTGGCATCTCTTTTTTAGCCATATCTCTAATCATATCATAATCTAATCTTTTTGTTTCTGGATTAAGCTCATATTGAACTGCATTATAGTAAATTCCTGTTGCTGAAACTTTCCAACCATGTGTTAAATGACCTCCATGAGGAAGAGCCATTCCCATAATTTTATCTCCAGGTTGAAGAAGACCTAATAGAACACCAAGATTTGCTGGAGCACCAGAGAGTGGTTGAACATTAGCACCATAAGCACCAAAAAGAGATTTAGCTCTTTCAATTGCAATATCCTCAATTGCATCTATATTCTCTTGCCCCTCATAATATCTTTTTTTTGAGTAGCCCTCTGAATATTTATTAGTTAAAACAGAGCCTGTTGCCTCCATTACTGCTTTTGAAACATAGTTTTCAGATGGAATTAGTCTAATTGTGGAGTGTTGTCTCTCCTCCTCTTGTTGAATTAGTTGTGCAATTTCACTATCTTGTTTAAATAAATGCTCCATTACAACTCCATAAAAGTTAAAGTGATATATTTGCAATAATTAATGTTTTTTCTGTTATCCTTTTGCAAAAAAAATGAAACAAAAATCTATTTTAAAAATGACTCAATTTTGGATTTTAATCCAGCCTCATCCTCATCATAACCAATTGTAACATCAACAATTTTTCCATCAGCATTAATAAGAAACATTGTTGGAAAAGACTCTATTTTATATCTTTGGGCAATAAGATTAAAAGAGTCTTTTAAAACTGGATAGGAGAGATTCTCATTTTTAATAAATGCTTGAACCTCCTCTAGTTCCTCTTTATCTTTATCCGTATTTACAGCAACAACTAAAAATCCCTTATCTTTATATTCACTATATAATTTATTAAGAAAAGGAAGCTCTTTTTTGCATGGTGCACAGTAGTTTGCATAAAAAGTTAGCAATGTAAGTTTTTTTCTTGTTGTAGCTTCAGAGCCTGTATATTGGGATATATCAAACATTCCAATTTTTACAACATCTCTATTAAAAACAGGTGCTCTGAATATTTCTACTAATTTATTTAAAAGTTGATGCTCTTTTTTAACAGTTTTTTTGTGAGAATCTTTATTGTTAACATCTGTTGTTTCATTTTTATTGAGGTGAGTTTCAGTCGATTTATCTGAATCTTTACTTGAAGAGTCTGTTTTTTCTAAATTGTTATCATTTTTATTAGATGAATCTGCTGTTTTGTTATCTTTTTCAGAAGAGTTAGTTTTCTCTAATTCAGCTTTTGCTTTGGGATAATATTTTTTCATCATTCCAACACCATCTTTCTCATATTTACTTCCCTTTGCAATATTAGTAAATTTTTCCCAAGCCAAATAGATATCTTTTGGTGAGCTTTTTTTATCTCTCATAATATCGACAGCCTCTTTTTTAGCCTGTGAAATCTCTTGTTGTTGAGATTTTTTAAGCTCATCAATCCCATTCTGAGCCTCTTTTTTAATCTCTTCAAGTTTTAATATCTTTTCAGTTGCAGATATATTTTCTGATAATACAGAATTAACTGTTTGTGACGAAAAAATTACTAAAGCAAAAAAAATAGCACTTAACATCTAAAACTCCATAAAAAACATCTCATATCATCATATCATAAATATATTATAAATTCAATTATCAAGAGTTAAAAAAGATTTTGAATTTGAAGTTTAATATAAAATATATAAAAGATAAAATAGAGATAAAATTTGTTTTTTTTTGCATAAAACATAAAAAAATCACAACATTTCTATTGATTATAGTTAAAAATTAGGTTAAAACAGATAAGTTTGAAGTGAGGTATATAAAATGGAAGATCGTGTTAAAAGGTTAACAGAGTTAGCAAATGAGTTAAGAGTTGATATTCTTGCTATGCTTGTAAAATCACAATCTGGACATCCAGGGGGTTCTTTATCTGTTATTGATGTTATGACTGCCCTCTATTTTGAAATTGCAAAAATAAGAAAGGGTGACCCTAATTGGGTTGATAGAGATAGAGTTGTTTTATCAAAAGGGCATGTTACCCCAGCACTTTTTTCAGTTTTTGCAAAATTAGGTTTTATTGAGAAAAAAGAGTTAATGACTTTTCGCCAAATTAATAGCCGTCTTCAGGGGCATCCAGATAAAAAATGCCCAGGAGTTGAAGTTGCAACAGGCTCATTAGGTCATGGATTATCAATGGCTAATGGAATGGCAATTGGATTAAAAATGGATGGAAAACCAAATAGAGTTTTTGCAATTCTTGGTGATGGAGAGATTCAAGAGGGACAAGTTTGGGAAGCAGCAATGGCAGCAGCTCACTATAAACTTGATAATCTTATTGCTGTTGTTGATCATAATAGACTTCAAATTGATGGCTGGGTTGAATCTGTTATGACTGTTTCTCCAGTTGATGAGAAGTTTAGAGCTTTTGGTTGGGAGGTTTTAACAATTGATGGTCATGACATGAATCAAATTTTAGAAGCATTTGAGTATGCTCTAACAATAAAAAATAGACCAACAGTTATTGTAGCCCACACAGTGAAAGGAAAAGGAGTCTCCTTTATGGAAAATCAGGCAAAATTTCATGGAACTGCTCCTAAAATGGATGAGTTTAAAAAGGCTCTTGAGGAGTGGAATATTACCAATTTTGATTTTTCAATTTTTGAGTAGGAGATTATAATGAAAAAAGCTACAAGACAGGCTTATGGTGAGGCTTTAGAGAAACTTGGTCATAAAAATAGTAATGTTGTTGTTCTTGATGCTGACTTATCAGGTTCAACGAAAACATCAATATTTAAAAAATCTTTTCCTGAAAGATTTTTTAATATGGGAATTGCAGAAGCAAACATGGTTGATACTGCTGCTGGATTATCTCAAGTTGGAAAAATCCCTTTTGCATCAACATTTTCAATGTTTGGTGCAGGTAGAGCATTTGAGCAGGTAAGACAATCAATGGCATATCAGATGGCAAATGTTAAACTTGTAACAACACATGGTGGAATATCTGTTGGTGAGGATGGTGGAAGTCATCAATCAATTGAGGATATTGCAATTATGAGAGCAATTCCAAATATGACAGTTATTGTTCCTGCTGATGCAACAGAGACAGAGAAAGTTATAAATGTTATAGCAGAGTATGTTGGTCCTGTTTATGTTAGATGCTCCAGAATGGATACAGATGTTCTTTTTGATGAAAATTACCATTTTGAAATTGGAAAAGGGAATCTTTTGAAAGATGGTGATGATATAACTATAATAGCAAATGGTTTGATGGTTGAGGAGGCTTTAAAAGCTCAACAGATTTTATCTGAAAAAAATATATCTGTTGCAGTTATTAATATGGCTTGTGTTAAACCAATTGATAAAGAACTTGTTATAACTTATGCAAAAAAAACAGGTGCAATTATAACTGCTGAAGAGCATAACTATGTTGGTGGTCTTTATGGAGCTGTTTCTGAAGTTGTATCAAAGCACTATCCCGTTAGAATGGATTATGTTGCAATGGAGGATCAATTTGGTAAATCAGGAAAGCCAGAAGATTTAATGAGATATTTTAATCTTACAGCAGATGCAATTGTAAAAAAAGCAGAGGCTCTCTACTCTTCAAAAAAATAGTCTTTTATTGTCATTAATTTTGTTGGTAGATTTTTCGAGTAGCATTAAAAACTTAAATTCATACCTAAATAGATGATTATGAGAATATTTTTGAGTAATTTAAAACAAGAGTAAAAAATTTAAAATAAAAAAATAGTTGAATATGCTTTAAAAAATGGATGGAGTGGAAAAAAACAGATTTGTGATAGATGATGGATTTTTTATTTTTTTTTAGAATAAAAAATATATAAAAATGTTAAAAAAATGATGATTTTGGAGGTTATTATGAAAAAATATCTTTTCATTATTTTTTTTACTCTAAGTAGCCTAATTTATGGAGAGGTTTGGAAAGAGAATCCACCATATAAAGGTTTAAATCTTGATGGTGAAGTTAGATTGAATGATTTTTCAAAATTAGCAAAAATTCTCTCTCCAACTGTTGTTAACATTCAGGTTGAGGTTGAGATTATCAATAATTCTCAAGAGCAATTTCAGTTTTATGATGATCCAATGTATCGTTTTTTTGATCACTTTTTTGATATGCCAAAATCCTTTAAAAATAGAGGAATTGGTAGTGGTTTCTTAATATCTGATGATGGCTATATTGTTACCAACAATCATGTTATTAATAATGCAACATCAATAAAAGTTTCCCTTTTAGATGATGATAACATTTTTGATGCAGAGATAGTTGGGCAAGATAAGGAGACTGATTTAGCTTTAATTAAAATTAAACCAAAGAAAAAACTTCCATTTGCCTATTTGGGAGACTCTGATAAACTTGATATTGGTGAGTGGGTTATGGCAATTGGAAATCCATTTGGACTTCAACACACTGTTACAGCTGGAATTGTGAGTGCAAAAGAGAGAAAAGAGATAACTCCAGGAAATAAAACAAAATACTACAATTTTATACAAACAGATGCCTCAATAAATCCAGGACATAGTGGTGGACCTCTTTTTAATATTAAAGGGGAGGTGATTGGTATAAATACAGCAATAAATGCATCTGGTCAAAATATTGGTTTTGCAATTCCAATTAACATGGCTAAAAAAATTATTTCTCAAATTATTAAATATGGAAAAGTTAGACGTACTAAAATTGGGGTAAGTATACAGAAAATAACAAAAGAGCTTGCAGAATCTTTTGGTATGGAAAAGGCTCAAGGTGCATTAGTAACACATGTTTTAGCTAAATCTCCAGCTGATATTGCAGGAGTAAAAGAGGGGGATGTTATATTAAGTTTTGGTAAACAACAAATTAAAACAGCAAACGATTTACCTTGGTTTGCCTCAATGAGTGAAATTGGTGAGACAAAAGAGATTGAGATATTAAGAGATGGAAAAAAAGAGAAACTGCAGATAAAAATGGCTCCAATGGATGATGATTTTATCACAGAGTTAAACAAAAAAGATGAAAATAGTGAAAAATTAAATACTCTTGAGGGGATTGGAATATCTGTTAGAGTTCTAACAAAACGGGAAAAAAGCTACTATAGAATTTCAACTGGAGTTGTTGTTGAGTTTGTAAAAGAGAAATCTCTTGCAAAATCTTTTGGTATTCAGCCGAATGATCTTATTATAAAAATTAATGATGTTGAGATATCTTCATCTGATTCTCTTCAAAAAGAGCTTCAAAAAGTAAAAAAAGGGGATATGGTTAGATTTTTTATAAAGAGAGAGTATACAAATCTATTTATTGCTTTCAGAATAAACTAAAAACTATAATTTTTCTCACGAAAACTTTTTTTGCAACTGAAAAAACTATTTTTTTCTCACGAAAACTTTTTTTGTAATTGAAAAAACTATTTTTTTCTCACGAAAACTTTTTTTGCAACTGAAAAAACTATTTTTTTCTCACGAAAACTTTTTTTGCAACTGAAAAAACTATTTTTTTCTCACGAAAACTTTTTTTGTAATTGAAAAAACTATTTTTTTCTCACGAAAACTTTTTTTGCAACTGAAAAAACTATTTTTTTCTCACGAAAACTTTTTTTG
>DYRY01000061.1:6590-16705 GCA_020718465.1 Anaeromyxobacter dehalogenans
AACTTTTTTTGCAACTGAAAAAACTATTTTTTTCTCACGAAAACTTTTTTTGTAACTATTAATTCGTAGTTACAATTGTATTTTCAGATTTTGAAGAATCTGTTTTCTTTTTTGATTTTGTAGTTGGAAAAAATATTCTATAATCTACATCAGTTCCCAATAGTGTAGCAATTACTAAATATTTAAGTCTTGAATATTCAAGTTCAAAAGCTTTTTTTGCAATATTTTTTTTATTTGTTAAAAGTTTTCTCTGAACAACTACATTTCCATTATTGATTACTTTTTCAAGAAGCTCTTTTGACTCTTGTAGCTCATTTTTATATTTTGTAATAACTTTGTCTCTATTTTCATTATAAGTCTCAAGCATTAATAAAATAGTTTTTTTCAGTTGATCTTTGTCTGATTTTAATGTTATTGGTGTTTGATTACCAAAATAGAAATTTCTCTCTTTATCAAGTTTTTTAACTTTATATGCTGTAAAAATCATTGTAATTGTTTCATAAGCATAAGATACAGCACTCTCCTCCTCCTCTGCTAAATCTCTTTTCTCCTCTTTGTTTTTTGAAATTGGAAAAAATATTTTGTTATACTCCTCCTCTTTTTGTAAAACAATATCAAACTGTTTTATAACATAATCTGGAAAATCTGGTTTATCAACAAGAGATTTTTTAAAACTGTTTACACGAACTGTTACATCATTAGCCATAATATCCTCTTCATAAAAGTTAATACTATAATATTATAATAAAATAAAAAATAATCAAGCATATTTTTAATAAAATATTACTTTTTTATTTAAATATATTTACTATTAATTAATTAATTAATTGAATTTTTATAACTATTTAGAAGAATTTAAAATTTATTTTTTTTAAATTATTCACTTTTTCTCTTTTTAAAAAGAAAATAGTAGATATGAATTTAAGATTTTTAGATTTTTAGTGAAAAGTTTTTTCAACATAGCTTTCTGCATCCATTAGAGCAGTAACACCATCTCCAACTGCAACTGCAACCTGTCTTTTTGATTGAGCTCTAACATCACCAATTGCATAAACCCCATCTATTGGAGTTTTACAATTAACATCAGTTTTAATATATCCACTCTCATCAAGAATAAGTTTTTTATCATTTTCAGATATAACTTCAACATTTGGTAACATTCCAACAAAAATAAAAACACCATCTGTTTCTATATCAAATTTTCTGTTTTCAATTTTATTAAAAAGTTTTACAGCAGTAACCCCTTTTTCTGGAGTTCCTGCAATCTCCTCAACAACTGTATCAACTATAAACTCTATTTTAGGATTTTTTCTAGCAATATCCATTGTTATTTTCTCTGCACGAAACTCTTTTCTACGATGAATAATATAGACTTTTTTTGCAAATCTTGTTAAATATACAGCCTCTTTTACAGATGAATCACCACCACCAACAACACAGACTATTAAATCTTTAAAAAATGCACCATCACAAGTTGCACAATAGGATACACCCTTTCCTGAATATTCAACTTCACCAAGAACATCCAAATGTTTATGATGGGAACCTGTACTAAATATAACACTTTTAGCTAAATATTCACCATCTGTTGTTACAATTTTTTTTAATGGTTGAGATAGATCTGTCTCTAAAACCTCTTCGTAACGAATATCAAGCCCAAATCTCTCTGCTTGTGATTGAAATTTCATCATAAGTTCAAAACCATTAATTGGTTCCTCAAAACCAGGATAGTTTTCAATAATATCAGTTTTTGCTGCCTCTCCACCAACCCCAAGTCTCTCAAACATTGTGATATTCATAAGTGCACGTGCACCATAAATTCCAGCAGCAAGGCCACCAGGTCCACCACCAATAATTGCAACATCAAGAACACTATTTTCAGTCATTTTTAAACTCCAAAACAAAAATAAAAATATATAAAGATACACCCTCATGTATCTAAACAAAATAATAATAACATCTATTTTTTGAATGTCAATTATAAAAGATATTATTTTTTCTAATTTTATCTTGCAATTTTATAAATACAAATAGGATTAATTGAAGATTCTTTTTTGTTTGTAAAAAAAAAATTAATATTTTGTATTAAAAAAGTGGATCTAAAATATCATCAGATACTATATTCGGAATAGTTATATGTGAGTTTGTATATTTTTTATTAAACTCCTCACAAACATCAATAGAGTTACTATTTCTTGCCCAAGAGCGACGAGCAACTCCCCCCATAACATCCCAAAGTAGTGAGCTTTTTATAATATTATCAACTCTTTCCGAACCATCAAGAACTAATCCAAAACCACCATTAATAACTTTTCCTACTCCAACTCCACCACCATTATGTAGTGCAACTAAACTCATTCCTCTTCCACTATTTCCTGCAAAAATCTGAGTTGCCATATCTGCCATTATGTTTGAACCATCTTTTATATTGGATGTCTCTCTAAATGGACTATCTGTTCCACCAGTATCATGATGGTCTCTTCCTAACATAATTGGTCCAACCTCACCATTTTTCACCATCTCATTGAATTTTAAAGCGATTTTAACTCGTCCCTCTGCATCCTGATATAAAATTCTTGCATAAGAACCAACTACAAGTGCATTTTTCATTGCATCTTTAACCCACTGATAGTTATCTCTATCCTGATATCTTCTTGTTTTATCAATACAAGAGGCAGCAGCAGCATCTGTTTTTATTAAATCACTCTCTTTTCCTGAAAGACAAACCCAACGAAATGGACCATAACCATAATCAAACAGCTCTGGACCAAGAATATCCTCAACATAACTTGGAAATATAAAGCCATCAAATGTATTCACACCATTTTTTGATATTGATAACTCTCCTGCATCAAACACTGCCTTCATAAAACTGTTACCATAATCAAAAAAATATGTTCCATAGTCTATTAAATTTTTAATTGCTTTAAAATGTCTTTTTAAAGATATATTTACAAGTTTTACAAACTCCCCTTTATTTTCAGAGAGTAGTTTAGTTCTCTCCTCAAAAGAGAGACCCATTGGGCAATATCCACCCTCATAAACAGCATGGCAACTTGTTTGGTCAGATAATAGATCTATTTTTATACTATTTTCATGAGCGTACTCTAACAACTCAATAACATTTCCATGAAATGCAATTGAAACTGGTTCACTATTTTTTATTGCAACATTCGCATACTCAAATGCCTCTGCTGGAGTTTTTGCAATTTTTTTAACCCAACCCTGTTTATGTCGAGTCTCTACTCTTGAGTAGTCAACCTCAGCAATAATTCCAACTCCTCCAGCTATCTCAACAGCCTTTCCTTGAGCTCCACTCATACCTCCGAGACCTGAAGAGACAAATAGTTTTCCTTTTAAATCCCCATCAGATGATACTCCAAGTTTAACTCTTCCAGCAATTAATAGAGTGTTATATGTTCCATGAACAATTCCTTGAGGACCAATATACATCCATCCACCAGCCGTCATTTGACCATAGTTTGCAACACCCAAAGCTACTGCTCTATTAAAATGCTCTGATGTGTCAAACATTCCAATCATTAACCCATTTGTTATAATTACTCGTGGAGATTGAGGTGATGATGGAAAAACACCAAGAGGATGACCACTCATAACAACTAAAGTCTGATTCTCATCTAACTCCTGAAGATACTGCTTTAGCAAATTATATTGCATCCAGTTTTGACAAACTGCACCAGTCTCACCATAAGTTATTAACTCATAAGGATATAGTGCAATATCAAAATCTAAATTATTATCAATCATAAGTTGAAAAGCTTTTCCCTCAAGAGTTTTCCCTTGATATTGTTCAATTGGTTTTGCTTTTATCTCACCTTGAGGTCTGAATCTATAACCATAAACTCTCCCTTTCTCCTCAAGCTCTCTTAAAAACTCTTTTGCCATAATCTCATGATACTGTTGTGGTATATAACGAAGTGCATTTTTTATTGCCAATTTTTTCTCATTCTCATTCAAAGTAAGCTCTCTTTTAGGAGCTCTTCTTACTCCAGTCTTAAAAGTTGGATACTCTGGAAAGTCAAATTTGGTTTCAATCATAATAATCCTTTAAACTATTTCTCTTTTATTATCTATATAATTTTAAGAGAACCATTTTGTTGTTGTTTTAAAAATAAAATTTTAATCCTTAAATATCTCTTTTGCAATTATCTTAATTTAATTATACTCTTTTTAATATTTTATCCTATAAAAAATACAAACTATTTCTATTATATTATATTTCTGGATTTTTGCAATTATTTTTCTTTTAAGAAAAAAAAATATTCAGATTTGTAATATTTGTGAACAAAAAAAGAAATGTTAATATATCACACATTTGACCGATGTATTTTTTATTCTAATTAATTATAATATTGGGTAAGAGGTTTATTAGGGGGTATTATGAATCGAATATTACTATTGATTGTTGGATTCATGTTAGCTGTTGGGACTATTTATAGTACTCCAACATTAAGGGAGATAGATAAAGAGTTTGACTCTATTGGGAAAAAATATGGTGTTCCAAGTGAACTTCTTAAAGCATTGGCTTATAGAAATAGTAACTGGGATTCACTATACTCTTCTGACTCTGGAGATAATCCAAATGAGAAGGGACGTTTTGGTATTATGGGTTTAAGAGCAATGAAAACTCTTGATTCAATTGATACTGGTGCAAAAATATTAAGAGTTGACTCTTTTAAAGGTGTTTCTGATTATAAAACCAATATAGAGATGGCTGCTGCCTCTATTAAAAGGGTTGAAAGTGAATTTTTAAATAATGGTTATATTGTTGACTCAATTGAGGATTATTTTCCTATTTTAGTAATGTATTTAGATTTTACCCCAGAGTTAAAATATTATGCAGAACGTTTTGTTTTTAAAATGTTCAAAGATATTGAGATGGGTTACTCAATTAATACAAAAAATGAGTCATTTACAGTTCAAGGAAAATCTATAGATTTTTCAAAACTTACATTTACAACTAATAGTAACTCAATTCCTACTTTACCATCATCTTCTGCACCTTCTGGTATAAGATGGGTTTCTGCACACTCAACAAACTATAGAGTGGCAAACAGAACAGCAGCTGATATTGATACTGTTGTAATTCATCAAGCTGCTGGAACTTATGAGGGATGTGTTAGTTGGTTTGCACAAAAACATAATCCACCTTATGGGCCAACATCTGCTCATTACTGTATATCAAGAGAGGGTGATATCACTCAAATGGTCAAAATTAAAGATGTTGCATATCATGCAGGAAATCTAAATAGTCGATCAATTGGTATTGAACATGAGGGTAGAGCAGATAGAGACCTTTTTACAGAAACAGAGTATCAAGCATCTGCAATGCTTGTAAAATGGTTGGCTGAAACATATACTGTTCCACTTACAAAAAGTAATATTGTTCGTCATCATGGGAGTTGCCCTGGTCCATACTGGAAATGGGATTACTATTGGACACTTCTTCTTGGAAACTCAAGTGAAGGAACTGTTTCATTTTTACAACCACAAGGTGGTGAAACTGTTGGAAATCCAGTAGTATTTAAAGCAAATGCAACAGGTGATGTTGTAAAAGTAAAATATTTTGTAGATGATACCTATTTTCTTGGAGAATCAAGCAATAGAGATAGTAACTTTGAGGTTACTTACAATTTTAATGGTGTTGATAGGCAAAGAGATGTTGTTGTAAAGGGATATGATGCTGCTGGAAATCTTATTCCTGGCTCAGAACATAGAATCTCTTTTACCCCAACAAATGCAGGTCAGGGAACTGTAAGATTTATAACTCCAACAAATAATGGTGAGTCATATAATCCAGCAACATTCAAAGCATCTGTTACTGGGGATGTTAAAATGGTGAAATATTTTGCAGATAATACCTATCTTCTGGGGGAATCTGCTGATGCAACAACAGAATTTTCTGCAGAGTATCTTTTTAATGAAACTGGTTGGAGAGTTATTCAGGTTAAAGGTTATAATGCACAAGGTGTTTTTATTCCTAATGCTTTTGAAGAGATAAGAGTAAATATCTTAACTGTTGAGTGTGAGCATGAGTGTGAACTTAATTCTGGTGGTTGTATAGTTATAGACCAAATGGATGTTGCAGGAGTTTGTCAAGAGATTAATGGTTGTAGAAGATTGGTTCCTGATGCAATTTGTCCTGCTGAAGATAGATGTGAAGTGGGAGTTTGCATAAAAAATATTAGTGGAAATTGTCATCATGATTGTCGTGAAGATGCTTTCATGTGTTTTCATAATGCAAGAATGAAATGTCAAGATTATGATGGTGATAGTTGTTTTGAGTGGAAGGCTGATGAACACTGTGGTGGAGATCAAGAGTGTACCGTGAGTGGTTGTCAGGATATTGTGTGTTGGGATTCATGCAATATGGGTGAAAACCATTGCTCTGGTGAGTATATTCAAGAGTGTGGACAGTTTGATAGAGACCACTGTATGGAGTGGGGTAATACAAAAAGTTGTGAAGAGGGAAAAACCTGTAGAAATGGACTTTGTGTTAATAGTGGAACAACATGTACAAATCAATGTACTGCAAATACAGTAAGATGTAGTGGAAATAGAATAGAGATTTGCAAAATCAATTCTGAAACAGGTTGTTATGGTTTTGTTTATGAAAAAACATGTGCAACTGGTCAAGTTTGTTCAAATGGTCGTTGTCTTGGAGATTCAACTGTTCCAGATGGTGGTGATGTAACAGATCCTAATCCTATTGATAATGGTGGTGGAAGTTCTGGTGTTGATGATGGTGATTTAGATACAGGAGTTGGCCTATCTTGTTCAAAATCTAATGCAATTAATCTATCTGGAGCTTCAAATGGTAATCTAACATTACCATTTAACTACACAGATTCAAAAGATACTAAAAATGCAACTTTAAAATGTTTTGATACATATCCTCCAAATGAACTAAATGAGAAAGGACCAGAGTATCTTTATGTATTTACAATAACAGAGGATGCATTTTTCACAGCATCTATTAAAAATCCAGAACCAGCTGGAACAGATATTGATTTACATCTTATAACATCTCTTAATAGATCTAATCCTGGATTAATTGAGAGAGGACACTATAGAGTTGAAGCACATTTACGTCCTGGAACATACTATCTCTCAATGGATACATTTGTATCAAATGGTATTGAACAGAAAGGTAAATATGATTTAACAGTATCTATTCAGCCTAAAAATGTTTCTTGTACTCAAGAGAATGCAATTTCACTTTCAGGAACATCAAATTCAACTATTAATGTTCCATTTACTTATGCAAATAATAAAAACACAAGAAACTCAACAATGAAATGTTTTGATAAATATCCACCAAACACTTCAAATGAGGGTGGACCAGAGTATATGTATGTATTTTCAATTAGAGAGAGAGCATCTTTTACAGCATTTATTAATACTCCTGAACCATCAGGAACTGATATAGATCTTCACCTCATTCAATCTTTGGATCCAAGAAATCCAAAACTTGTTACAAGAGGAGACTATACTATATCAGCAACACTTGAACCAGGAACATACTATATTGTTATGGATACATTTGTTTCAGACTCTGGTGAGATGAAAGGGGCTTATGCTCTTACTGTAAAACTTGATAAGCCAGGTACAAATGATAGGTTTACATTTCCATATAAAACTGCCCCAACAGCAGATATGACAACCTCTCCACGAAATTTTGGCTCAAATAGAGATGGTGGAGCAAGAAAACATGCTGGAGTTGATCTTTATGGACCTGTTGGTCATAGTATATATGCAGTTGGAGATGGAAAAATATTAGCATACTACTATTTTTATGATGGTACTTATGCAATTGAAGTAGATCATGGTGATTTTATAATTCGTTATGGTGAAGTTGGAAGTTTATCAGCTCCTGTTGGTTCAAGAGTAAGAAGAGGTGATTTAATTGGTAAAGTTGGTCATCTACAATCTCTTAATATGAGTATGCTTCATTTTGAAAGATATTCAGGCTCTTCTACTGGGGCATTAACTAATAGAGCTAATAAACCATATCAAAGAAGAAAAGATCTTGTTAATCCAACAGCAGATCTTCTAAAATGGAAATATCCTCAATGATTTTTAGAGTAATCTAAAAAATCTCTCTTTTATTTCATAAATAACTCTCTTTTATTTCATAAAAAAAATAGTGAATTAAAAAGATTATAACTCAATTTCAAAAAAAATTTAAAAACAGAAAAATAAAATAAGTAAAAATAAGTTTTTTTTTATATTATAGAGTAAAAATCACTAAAAAGATGATTTTATAAAATATTTATTATATAATTCATTTAACTATTTATTTTGAGGTTATTTTATGGTGAAAAAAGATAGTTTGACAGAGCTTTTTCCCAAAGAGAGTGATATTCCAAAACAGTTTTTACTCTCAAATGAACTTATACAAAAGGAGTATTTAATCAATGGAGAGATTCGTCATTGGGATGGTCCATTAGAGACTGTACTCTCTCCTATTTGTACACTTAAAAGAAAAAAATTGGTACAAAAAGAGATTGGAAAATATCCACTTTTAACTGAAAAAGAGGCATTAGAGGCTCTTGATGCAGCAGTTAATGCTTATGATCATGGGAAAGGTTTATGGCCAACAATGCCAATATCAAAAAGAGTTGAGCATGTTGAAAGATTTCTATTTTTTATGCAACAACAAAGAGATGAAGTTATAAAACTATTAATGTGGGAAATTGGTAAAAATCTTCAAGATTCACAAAAAGAGTTTGATAGAACTGTTATTTATGTAAAAGAGACAATTGATGCTCTTAAAGATTTAGATAGAAAATCATCTAGATTTGAAATTGAAGATGGTATAATTGCACAAATAAGAAGAGCTCCTCTTGGAGTTGTTTTATGTATGGGTCCTTTTAATTATCCACTTAATGAGACTTTTACAACTCTTATTCCTGCAATTATTATGGGAAACACAGTTATTTTTAAACCTCCAAAACTTGGAGTTTTACTTCATAGACCTCTTCTTGAGGCTTTTCAAAAAGCATTTCCAAAAGGAGTAGTTAATACTGTTTATGGTGATGGTAGAACTGTTGTTGGTCCACTTATGGAATCAGGAAAAATTGATGTTCTTGCTTTTATTGGCTCAAGTAAAGTTGCAAATATTCTTGAAAGACAGCATCCAAAATTAAATAGACTTCGCACTGTTTTAGGGCTTGAGGCAAAAAATCCAGCAATTATTATGAGTGATGTTGATATTGAAGTAACAGCAAAAGAGGTTTTACTTGGTTCTTTATCATATAATGGACAAAGATGTACTGCTTTAAAAATTATTTTTGTTCATGAGGATATTGCAGACTCTTTTGTTAAAAAATTCTCTGAACTTGTTGATGAATTAAAAGCAGGGATGCCTTGGGATGAAGGAGTTAAAATTACTCCTCTTCCAGAGTGGAAAAAAAGAGATTATCTTCTATCTCTTGTTGATGATGCTGAAAAACTTGGTGCATCAGTTAGTAATACTAAAGGTGGTTTTGGTTCTGAAACACTATTTTTTCCTGCTGTTTTATATCCAGTAACAAAAGAGATGAAAGTTTATCATGAAGAGCAATTTGGACCAGTTGTTCCAATTATCCCATTCAAAAAAATAGATGAACCACTTCAATATATTATTGATGCCCCTTATGGTCAACAGGTTAGTATTTTTGGTAATGATGAGGTTGAGATTGCAAAATTGATTGATCCACTTGTAAATCAAGTTTGTAGAGTTAATATTAATAGCCAATGTCAAAGAGGTCCAGATGCCTACCCTTTTACAGGTAGAAAAGACTCTGCCGAAGGAACTCTTTCAATTAGTGATGCTTTAAGAGTTTTCTCAATTAGAACACTTGTTGCAGCTAAAAACACAACTCAAAACAAAACAATTATCTCTAATATTCTTCATCAAAATAGATCTAATTTTCTATCAACCGATTTTATATTTTAATAAAAAATTACAATCTAGAAAGAAAATATAGATAATTTTGATTATAAAATCGTGTTATTTTTAACTCAATAATAAAACTATTTTCCATTATACTAAAACATTTTTTTATAAATCAATATAATTTTCTGTTTGTTTTCATCTGCCTTTTCTTTTT
>DYRY01000241.1 GCA_020718465.1 Anaeromyxobacter dehalogenans
TTAAAAAAAAATAGAAAAAATCCGATATTACTATTATGTAATATATTTTTGTTGTATTAAATTATATTTTTTTGTAGAATAAATTGAATCTCATAAAAGGAGAACTCTATGTCAAATGGGGGAAATAGGGAATTTATAGGTGACTTTATTCAAGAGAGTACTGAACTTGTTGAGGAGCTTGAGTTTGAAATTGTCACAATCGCAAAAAATGTTGAGGATGGAACTGCTATTGATTTTGAAAAAATCAACAAAATGTTTAGAGCATTTCACTCCATTAAAGGGGTTGCAGGATTTTTAGAGTTTGAGTTTATAAAAAATGTTGCTCATTATGCTGAAAATCTACTTGATTTAATCAGAGGAAAGAAATTAAAGCTAATTAAAGAGCATATCCAACTTTTTATAAAAGGAATTGACTTTTTAAAAGAGTCTATTGCCCTTGTTCAAAAAGAGGAGAGCGATGAGGCATTAATGAATAAAGCAGCAGCTTTAATAAAAATTTTCAATGACGCTGCTAATCCACCCCAAAAAATAGAGAAGAAAAAAGAGGAAACAATTTTAGACACTCTTATCGATTCATTAAAAAAAGAGATTAATCTTATATTTAAAAAACTTGAGGAGTGGAAAATTATTCCTGATGATGAGAATCATAAAAACTCTATTGGTGAATCATTGCTAAGTTTTAGAACATCTGTTGGAAAAAATAGATTCACTGATTTGGAGAAACTAATCTACTATATGGAGCAGGTTTTAAAAAATAAAAAAGGGGATGTTAAACAGATTATTGATGTTTTTACTCCACTTTTACGAATTACTGAAGAGACTCTTACACAGATTAAAAAAGATGGTTTTGATAGAGTTCCACAAATAGATCTATATTTAGAGTTATTGAGTGAGTTTATTTCTGATAAAAATGCAATAGGCTCTGTTCCAAAACTTGGAGATATTTTAGTTGCGGAGGGAGTTATTTCAGAGGAAAAATTAGAGAAAGCACTTGAAATCCAAAGCCGACCAATTGGAAAAGTTTTAGTTGATATGGGTGAAGTTCCTCCTGAAAAAGTTGAGCAGGCTCTAGAGAAACAGAAAAAGAAAAAAGAGGAGATTCCTGAATCGGTTGACTCATCTAAAAATATTCAACGGCAGGATATTCGAGTTGATATAAATAAACTTGATCTTCTGTCAAACTTAATGGGTGAGCTTGTTATTGCAAACAATATGTTAGCTCATAATCCGGGATTAATGGGGCAAAATCTTCAAAAATTTAATAAAGATAGAAATACTCTTCTAAAAATAATAAGGGATCTTCAAGAGGTAGTTATGAGTATTCGTATGATACCTATAGATGGTCTATTTAAAAAAACATTAAGATTAATTCACAACTTAACCACTCAATCAGGAAAAAAAGTTGATATAAAACTTTTTGGAGAAAACACAGAGATTGATAAAACTGTTATTGAGCTTATTGCAGATCCAATGGTTCATATGATTAGAAATAGTTTAGACCATGGATTAGAGTCACCTGAAGAGAGGTTACAAAATGGAAAAAATGAAAAAGGTACTCTTGAAATCTCTGCAAAACATGAAGAGGGTGAAATTTGGATTACAATTAAAGATGATGGTCGTGGAATTAGACGAGATAAAGTTCTTAAAAAAGCAATTGAAAAAGGATTAATAAAAGAGGGAAAACAGCTTTCAGATAAAGAGATTTTCTCTCTTATTTTAGAACCAGGATTTTCAACTGCTGATAAAATTACAGATATATCGGGTCGTGGTGTTGGAATGGATGTTGTAAAACGAAATCTTGACCAAATTAATGGACATATTGATATATCAAGTGAAGAGGGGGTTGGAACAACAATTGCTTTAAGAATCCCATTAACACTTGCTATTATTGAGGGAATTTTTGTTGAGATTGGTGAGTCATCATTTATGATTCCAATTCTATTTATAAAGGAGTTTTTTAAGCCAAAAGAGTCTTTAATCACTCTACTTCCAGATGGTAGAGAGATGGTAAAACTTAGAAATGATGTAATTCCTATAATTAGACTACATAAATTTTATCAAATTGAGGCCAAAAAGAAAAAATTCTCTGATGGTATATTAATTGTAGTTGAGTCTCAACGTCGAAGTATGGCTCTTTTTGTTGATTCTATAACAGGGCAACAACAGGCTGTTATTAAAGCTCTACCAGAGGCAATGAGTCATGCAAAAGGGATATCAGGATGCACCATTTTAGGAAATGGAGATATTAGTATGATTGTTGATGTTGAACGTATTGTATACTCTGTTAAGTCTTAGGGGGATTTATGCTTGAAGAGATTAAAAAAGAGCTAAACTACTTTGCTGGAAGAGGTGGAACTGATTTACAAAAAAATCAGTATCTTATGTTTAAAATTCAGGATGAGAACTATGGAATTGAGATAAAATATGTTCGTGATATAATAAGAATTCAGAAAATAACGCATGTTCCTGACACACTTAAATATTTTAAAGGGGTTATTAATCTGCGAGGCAAAGTTGTACCTATTATTGATTTGCATTTAAGATTTGGAATAGATGAAACAGTTTATGATGATAGAACCTGTATTGTTGTTGTTAGTTTAAATGAGATTCTAACAGGTTTTATTGTAGATCGTGTGTCAGAAGTTATGGATATCTCTGCAAATCAAATTACAAATGAGGTAGATTCCTCTGTTATTGGAGAGAAAACACATACCAAATTTATACAGGGAATTGCAATAGTAAGGGATCATGTTAAAATTATACTTAATGTTGCAAAACTCCTAAAAGATGGTGAGTAGTTTTTTTTATTTTAACAACTATTTATAATAACCCCAAGTTATTATTTTTAGGTTAAATATAACTTTTTCTAATCTATAAATCGGAGGATTTATGAAAATATCTTTAAAAAACATGAAAATTGGCAAACAACTTTTTATATTGATGATTCCATTAGTGATTTTAATTTTATCTACTGTTGTTGGTGTGATTTATTCAAAAATAGCAAAATTAGAGACAAAGAGTGCAATTAAATCTCTTGAGTATGCAGGAAAATATCATAGTTTAGAGCTAAAAATTGCTTTTGAAGAGCATTTTAATGTTGCAAGAACACTTGTTGATAGACTTCAAAATAGATACAAACTAAAGCAATTAACAAGAGAGTTTGCAGAGGATATGATTAAAAAAGCTATTCAACAACATCCTAAATTTGTTGGGATGAGTATGTGTTGGGAGCCAAATGCTTTTGATGGAAAAGATGATGAGTATAAAAACAAAGAGGGTTATGACTCAACAGGAAGATTTATTCCCTACTATTTTTGGGAGAATGGAGA
>DYRY01000242.1 GCA_020718465.1 Anaeromyxobacter dehalogenans
AGAAAAAGATTTTTTCTCTTTTTAAAACAACCCAAAAATTATCAGACACAACAATCTTATACCATTTTAAAAACTAATTCTACTTGTTATATTCTTTATTTAAAAAGACAACAACTCTGTTTTTATTGTATAAATAGATTACAAATTAAGTGAATTTAAAAACTTAAGTTAGCACGAAGTGTGTACATTGTATTTAGGTACTCCTCTTCAGAAAAATCGTAACTAAATGCAATCTCTGCTGTAAAATTGATAAAAAGAAGGTCAAATTTTGCACCTGCATAAAATTTAGGAACAATATGATTATATTTTTTTAACTTAACAAAAGGCTCGTTTTCAGGAAACATAGATTTCAACTCTGCTTTTTGAGATTCACTTAAACCATCAATTCCATCAATCATCTCAGATGTTACACTTGGAACCTCTGCATCTGCAATAATATTTACAACACCAGCACCAAAATATGGAATAAGTATTTTAAAATCAAAAGATGTTGAAAGATTTGCCTCAAAAGATGCTAAATTTAACTGCTCAACACCAATAAGTTTTGTTCCTGCAAGACGAATAGCCAAGTTAAAAAATGAGTCATAAGTTCCAATCATAGACCATTTAAACTCTCCACCAATTAGATAAATATTTGAGTTTGGAACCATTGAAAAAGATACACCTAGCTCTGTATCTCCAAAAAATGCCATGTTAACATGAAAACGTGGAAGTACAAAAACAGATGGAACATCACTATCATCAATAACATAACTCCACATCTCATCTGATGTGTCAATTTGCAAAATAGATAAATCTAGACCTAAATCAATTGTTGGTAAAATACCAAACTTTAGATTTTGTGCTGGTGAAGCAGAGTGATATGACATTCCAAATCCCAATTGACTTGATGTATCATTAAAAAATGTTTGAAATTTTTTCTCAAACTCCGCTTTTTCCGCTCCAACATACTCTGCTAAAATCTTTAAGTAGTAATCACTACCCATATTAACATCACTTCCACCTGAAAATATCAAAGTGGGAAGTAAACATAGAAATAGAATAAACTTTTTCATAAATCCTCCAAAAACATATAAAAACCAAAACCATTTTATTTAAAATAAAGAGATATCTCTATTTTAATATCTTAATCTCTTCGTAAAAACCATATTTTTAACTCTCTTATATCAGAAGATTTTGTTAAAACTTTCTCCTCCATTGCTAAATCTGTTGAGTTATAGTTTAAATAAGAGACTTCATTATTTTTAATATTTCCTGCCTCTGGTAAAACATAAGCAACATATCCAATTAATGGATTAAAAACAACACTTCCAAAAGCAGCATCCTCAAATTTATATGGTAAACTATCGGGATTTTCAAAATTTGCTACAGCTGTTATTTTAAAAAGAGATTTTGTTCCAAAAGTGTAGTGATAAAAGTTAACTTTTGGTGATAACTCTGTCCATTTTCCAATTTTACCTGAAAAATAGAGTCTTGTTCCATCATTTGAGAAATGAAGTTTTGATGTAACATCACAAACCTGTGTACCAACAATTGAGTCGCAACTATTATAATCGGGACCTAAATAAGTTCCAAGTGGTGACTCTTGTGGATTTTGAGATGCAACAGGTATCAAATCACTCCCATCTAATGATACATAATGAAGTCTATGTTGATTATCAGCAGTACTTATAAAAGCAAGTTTTTGATTATCATCAGAGATACCTGCATAATTTAATCCAATACCACTTAGATTAACACGACCATACTCATAAATTTTATCACTCAATTTAGATTCAAGATTTAAAACATAAATCTCAATTGGCAAACCCTCTCCACTTTGATACCCTTTATCAATACTATAAACAAGTTTTTTTCCATTTGGAGTTAAAAGAATATCTCCATCAATTGGAACCTCAAACTCATTTCCATCTTGGTCTGTTACTATTGTTGAGAATTTAACAAGTTGTGAACTTGTTCTATCTGCCATATTATATTTTGTTACCCATGGAAGAGAGCTATTATCAATATAAATCATCTCAGAACTTCCTGGGATAAAATGTGGAACTCCACTAATTTTTAAAGTAACATATGCTGCACCAGAAAAATCAACAACAAAATCATCAGAGATATTTGCAATTTTCAAACCAACAGAGTTATCATTGTTTTGAACATAGTATAAAAAATATCTCATATCTTCAGAGATAAAACATGAAAATTCATTGATACACTTATTAACTTCTGTTGTTAACTGTTTTACATTTCTACCATTTGAGTCCATAATATAAAAATGAAACTCATCAAGAAGAGTGTGAGGACGAGTTGTTGTGTCTATTTTTTGCCCAATAACACCAACTTTATAGTCAGAGATATCTGCTTTTTTCTCAATACAAACCCCTGCTTCACATCTAAAACCATTTTCACAAACTCCTGTTGGATGAGATGAGGAGCAAGGAAATGGATCAACCATACAGGTACCATTTTCACAATGATATCCAATTTCACAATAACCTAAAACTGCCTGTGGAGAACAGGCAACATCTTTACTAACACACTCACCTGCATTACAAACAGAGTTTTCAGGACAAGTTCCATCCATTTTTTGTGGAGAGCAGGTATATTTATCCTCTGAATCTGAGGAGCAACCTGATAAAACAACTAAAATTGGTAAAATTAGTGTTGTAATAATAAAAGTCAGTTTTTTCATAGATAAAAATCCTCCAAAAATCTACAAACCATTTTAACAATATTTGAAAAAATAATCAAACATGAATTTATTATTAATTGAAAATATTAAAAATTGATGTTAAAATAGCAATTTTTGAGAGGTTTTAATGAAATTACTCCCTATTGATATACGACAAAAAGAGTTTTCTGTTGTTTTTCGTGGTTTTGAAAAAAGTGAAGTTATCTCTTTTTTAACAGAGACCTCTAACTCTGTTGAGGGAATAATTCAGGAGAACAACAAATTAAAAGAGGATATATTAAGATTAAAAGAGTTATTAAAATCCTATCAAGAGATTGAAAACGTTATGAAAAAAACAATGATTACAGCTCAACAAATTAAAGATGATATACAATTATCCTCAAAAAAAGAGTATGATTTAATTGTTGCAGAAGCAAAACTTGAAGCAAGCAGAATTCTTGCAGATGCAAGAGACCGCTCTTTACAATATCAGCGAGAGATTGATGAGTTAATTAGGCAAAAAAAACTTTTTAAAGCAGAGCTTTTTAATATAATTCAATCTCACATGAGACTTCTTGAGTTCAAAGATGATATTTAAAAATATTGTAACTACTTAGCGGAAAAATAAAAAGCTTGAAAAATGAGAAGAAAATAAAT
>DYRY01000243.1 GCA_020718465.1 Anaeromyxobacter dehalogenans
TGATCTTGATAAATATATCAAAAAAACAGTAGATGAAGCAAATGCCTCTGAAGATCAAATGAGTAAAACAAAAAAACTCTACAAAGCAATTGAGAAAGCAACTTTAAGAGAGTATTACAACTCTCAACTATCTGTTCTTGATTTTCAAGGAAGAACAATTACAACAGAGTATAGTGTAAATACTCTTGTTGATATGCTTGATAGCCAACTTGAAACTCTTAATATAGCAGTAGTTATAAGTGGAGAGGGTGGATCTAACATTAAAAATATCATTCTTGAAGTTGGAACAAATATGGATCTTAAAATCTATGGTGATGAGAGTGTTGATACGTCAGCTGGTTCATTTGAATCTTTTGATGAGGATGAGAATGCTTCAAAAAAAGGCTCTTATGCAACAGATGCAGATATTCTTATTGTTGGGGATGTATCATTCAAAGCTCTTGATAGAGGAGATCCTAAATACCAATGGGTTGAGGGTTCTGTAAATCTTCAGATAAAAAATAATAAAACGGGAAAAACATATAAAAACATCTCAATATCAGAGAGAGAGGGAAGAAAAACTCTACCTGAAGCAAAAAGAATGACCGCACGTTCATTAACAAAAAAATTAAAAACAGAGTTAGGTGTAACCCTTAAAAAGGCTCTAAGTGGTTTATAATCTCTAAAGCTCTCTCTATTTGATTTGGAAAAAGGTCTGCTGGAACTTTTTCTCTACCTAATTTCTGAAAAACCGTATATCTTGCACAATATAACTTATTTCCTTGACAATATTTTTTCTTCATTAAATTTGCCATTGTTGGCATATTTGCCATTTTATCATTAAAAAATGGACATCCAGATAAACGTTCACAATCTGCCATAATCTCCTCCATGTATGAAAAATAATTAAAACAAAAGGAAAATAATTAAAACAAAAGAAAAATAATTAAAACAAAAGGAAAATAATTAAAACAAAAGGAAAATAATTAAAACAAAAGAAAAATAATTAAAAATTCCTATTTTTATTATAAAATAAACAGCCCAAAATATCAATAAAATAGTTGATTTTTGTAAAAGATATATATATAACTTAGGGTGAATTTTTAATAAAAAAAAATAAAGATAAATATAGTATAAAAATAAAATCAATTTGACATTTTTACTAAAACTTTATAAAGTATCCTCTTCATATTTGGAGATTAATATGTGTTCTATCTTTGGTATATTGAATATAAAAACTTTTCATGAAAAGTTACGTTTAGATGCCCTTGCAGGTTCAAGAAAACAGCGTCATAGAGGACCTGATTGGTCTGGAATTTATAGTGATGAATCTGTGATATTTGTTCATGAAAGACTCTCGATTGTGGATGTTGAGAGTGGTGCTCAACCAATTATAAGTGAAGATGGTCGATATATTTTAGTGGTTAATGGTGAGATTTATAATCATAGAGAGCTTCAAAAAGATTTAAAAGAGCCATACTCTTTTCAAACTAAATCAGATTGTGAAGTTATTATTCCACTTATAAGTCAAGAGGGAGTAGATGGAATCAACAGACTTAATGGGATTTTTGCTTTTATTCTTTACGATAAATTTGAGAAAACTTTTGTTATTGCTAGAGACCATATGGGGATTATTCCTCTATATTATGGTAATGATGAACATGGAAATTTTTATGTTGCATCTGAAATGAAAGCAATCTCTGAATATTGTAACTCAATATCAACTTTTTCACCTGGATGTTACATGAAAAATCTTGATGAGGGAGTTTTAACTTGGTATAAACCAAAATGGACTCAATACTCTGATGTAAAAGATAGTGTAACTGATAAAAGAAAACTAAGAAACTCTCTTGAAGAGGCAGTACATAGACAAATGATGTCTGATGTTCCTTATGGTGTTCTTCTATCTGGTGGATTAGACTCCTCTATTATCTCTGCACTTGTTAAAAAGTTTGCTGCAAGAAGAGTTGAAACAAATGATATGAAAGAGGCTTGGTGGCCAAATATACACTCTTTTGCTGTTGGTATAAAGGGTTCTCCCGATTTAAAAGCAGCAAAAATTGTTGCAGAACATATTGGAACAGTTCATCATGAGATAATTTTTACTGTTCAGGATGGAATTGATGCACTTGAAGATGTAATTTATCATCTTGAGACTTATGATGTAACAACAATTAGAGCATCAACACCAATGTTTTTAATGGCAAGAAAAATCAAAGCAATGGGGATTAAAATGGTGCTTTCTGGAGAGGGTTCTGATGAGATTTTTGGTGGATATCTCTATTTTCATAAAGCTCCAAACCCACGAGAGTTTCATGAAGAGACCGTTAGAAAATTAAGTAAACTTCATCTTTATGACTGTTTACGAGCTAATAAATCTATGGCAGCTTGGGGAGTTGAGGCAAGAGTTCCATTTTTAGATAAAGAGTTTTTAGATGTTGCAATGAGTATTAACCCTACTGATAAAATGGTGAAAAATGGAAAGATGGAGAAACATATATTAAGGGAGATGTTTGCAGACTATCTTCCAGAGGCTATTGTTTGGAGGCAGAAGGAGCAGTTTTCTGATGGAGTTGGCTACTCTTGGATAGACCAATTAAAATTATATGCAGAGTCTCATGTTTCTGATGAGCTTTTAGCAAATGCAAAATATATGTTTCCAATAAATACACCAAAATCTAAAGAGGGATATATATATCGCTCTATTTTCTCTAAACTATTTCCAAAAGATGACTCTGTTTTAACTGTTGGATTCGAGGACTCTATTGCATGTAGTACTGCTACTGCTTTAGAGTGGGATGAATCTTTCAAAAAAAATGCAGACCCTTCTGGAAGAGCTGTTCGGCAAGTTCATGATGTTGGAATGTTATAGAAAATATTAAATAAACTAAAAAATAATATTTTTTATGCTTATTTCTTAACAATTTTAATTAAAATTGATAGTTTTGAGTAACAACATTTTTTCATTTGAAAAGCTATCAAATGATATTGTTGAGTATTGTCCAAACTACTTTAATGGAGAGAATCAATAGCAATAAAAAGGCTATTTTATATAATTATTCTGTTTTTTATTTTTGGATGTGATAAAACAGAAACTCCAGTAGAGACAAAAAAATGTCAACTTCGCTCTGATTGTAGTTGGGATGAGATTTGTAAAAATCAGATATGTGAGAAAAATCCATACAGTTGTTCAGAAACTGCAGTTTATGGTTTTTGTCAGGATGGTGAAAAATGTATATCTGGTAAATGTAAATCAGTTGGAGATTGCTCTTTAAATAATCAAAATGGTGTTTGTGAAGAGGGGTTTTATTGCAATTTGGGAGTTTGTGAAAAAGAG
>DYRY01000244.1 GCA_020718465.1 Anaeromyxobacter dehalogenans
TTCAAACTTTGATTGGGAAAGCTATTTTGGAGTAACTTGGGAAGAGTTGAAAACAATTCATGAGGGAACATATCAAACGGAGAGTGAAGTTTGGTATAGAGGTGAGAAAAAAGTTATCACATTTTATCTGAAAATGAATGAAAAAGCTGGTGTTTTTTACCAAACTGGTTCTTGTGGAGATATATATTTTGCAAAAATGCTTTTACAAACTTATGATGGCATTTTATATCATGGAAAAGGTAACGAAGTATCTTTTGGAACTTCAATTGATACTAAATATCAGGGATTATATATTATGAGTCCTGAATTTAGATCAATTGATTTAAATGGATCAAGTACTTATGTTCCAATAAAAAAAATATCAAATGAGTTACCTGCTGAATTGAATTGGGATTACACAGAGTGTGATGTTAAAGTTAGAGGAATTTGTGAGTAAAAATTAAGGGAGATTTTATGAAAATAAAGATTTTAATTTCGATTATGTTTTTAACAATTTCGATTTTTGGAAAAGATGCGTGGAGTAGATTTGATGATGCAAACAACTCAAAACTATTTCAAAGTTTATCAAATTTAAAAGTAATCAAAACAAAAGCAAGAAATTATTCTCAAACAGAGAGTGATTTAATTGCAAAATTTATGAATGCTGAAAATAAAGAGATAACAACTCGCAAACATAAATCACCAAACCTTTATGATATAACAACAATCAGAAATGATTATGAGCTTTTAAGAAAAACCGATGAGATGGGTTTCTTTCGTTGGGAAACAGAGTGGGAAGATACTCTATTTCAGGTAAGTAAATCAGTTGAAGATAACTCATTTGAAAAACATACTCTTGAGAATATTGATACAGCTTTTAGAGTGAAAGTGAAAAAAGCGGAACAAACATATCTTGAGCGTCGTTGTGGATATTATGATGGTGGAATTAAACAGCAATCAATGGATTTAGTTCCTATCTGTTTTTATCTTTACAAAGATAGTAATGATAATAAATATGGGATTGTTGTTCCTATTTTTAAAAATCACTCTCACATCTACTACAACTAAAAATAGATTATAAAAAAATCTTCATAAAAAACTATTAAAAATAAACAAAAAATCTGTTATGATTAGAATCTATTTGGGATTTTAAAAATAGATAAACAGAGATTTATTGAGGTTACCATAAAAATTATACTATTTGTTTTACTCTGTTTTACTCTTTTTTTTAGAGGTGGAGACTATACTCTTTATAAAAATCATAACTATTACCAAATGAGTTTTTTAGGGAATCCCTCTGGGTTTTGTGTTGAAAAAAATAGAGATTATATCTGCTCTTTTATTTTTGAAAGCAACTATTTTCAAAAAAAATTTAATAATATTGATATTTTTGATAAAAATATTTTGGGTGATGGTGTAAAAATATCAAAAGTAGATAGATTAAAACCATTTAAAGCTATGAATTTAGCTACTTTTAGAAAAATAAAAGTGAAAGAGATTAGAGATAGATATCCTGTTCGATTTATTATTAAAAGTAGTCATAAAATTTTTGAAAATAATGTTCAAAAATTTATAAAACATGAAAGTGATTTTTTTTATTTTGAGATAAAAAAAGGGGAATATTCTAAAAAAAACAACTCACTTAATATAAACAAAAAAGAAAATGACTCTTTTGAATTAACTGAAAAAATAGATAATACTGTTTTAGATTTTGTAAAACAACATAATATAAAATCAGTTTCAGATGCAGTTGATAAAGTTTATAAAAATTTTAAATATGAGGATATATCAAAAGAGTTAAGCATTTCAGAGATTTTTAAAAATAAAAAAGGGGATTGTACTGAATATTCAATTGCTCTAAATCAGATTTTAAAGGCTATATCCATCAAATCAAAAATAGTTTATGGCATAATTTATCAAAATGGCTACTATAGTTTTCACGCTTGGGTAGAGTATTTCGATGGAGAGGGTTGGGTTGCTATTGATCCATCGTTTAATAGGTTTCAACTTGACCCATTTTGGATTAAACTTACAGAAAATAGAGCTGATTTACAAAAATTTTTGGGTATGAGTTTAGAAATCAAAGAGAACTACTAAAAAAATCTGTTTTTATAAGAAAATAGCCATAAATAAAGTTCTAATTTTTAGAACATAAACTAAAATAAAAAATAGTATTTTTAAGAATCTATTGATTTTTTTTTAATATAGTTATACTATCAAATCATAAAGCTCTTTTAAACTCTATAGGAGAATTAAGATGTCTATTCAGAAAATGTTAAGTGAAATTGAGGACTTACAAAAAAACATTGACCAAAAATATTCCAGAATTATTACAATCATGTTTACTGACCTAAAAGACTCAACTGTTTTTTTTGAAACACATGGAGACCTTCAGGGAAGATTGCTTGTTGAAAAACATAATAGACTACTTTTTCCAATTATTGAGAAATATAATGGAGTTGTTATCAAAACAATTGGTGATGCTATTATGGCAAGATTTGATTTTGCTCTTGAGGGAGTAAAAGCCTCAATTGAGATGCAAAGAGTTTTAGCTCAATATAACAAAGAGAATAGACATCCAATAAGAATTAGAATTGGACTTCATACAGGAGTTGCATTAGTCGAAGAGAATGATGTTTTTGGTGATTCTGTTAATCTTGCAGCAAGAATAGAGGCAAAAACGGAACCAGGAGAGATATCTATATCAAGAAACACCGTTCAAGCTATATCAGCTTTTAAGAATATTCAGATTAAAAAAATTGGTGAAGTTAACTACAAAGGAAAAGCAGAGAGTGTTGAAACTTTCTCTGTTTTATGGGAGTCATCTTTAATAGAGGAGTCTATTCGTGGCTCATTTGATATAAAAAAAGATATTGTAAATCTTGAAATTTTTGAAAATGGTGGATTAGTATACTCAAAAATTATATATCAGGATGGTGAAAAACCAGTTCTAATAGAGCGAGAACCCAAAAGAGTAGATTTCTTTACACAATTTACAGATATAATCTCCTCAAATAAAAGCTATTTTGGAAATAAAAATAAAACGTTTCCTATTGAAGAGTTAAAAAAAATTGGTAAAAAAATATTCTATCATCTTTTTGAAAATCTCTCTATAATACATAATAAAAACAGTATTCTTGCAATAAAAGGGGATGCCAACTTTATGTTTTTCCCTTTTGAACTACTCCATAATGGAACAGATTTTTTAGGATTAATGTTGCCACTTTATAAAAAAACAACCTCTAAAAAAACTGTTGATATTGGATTTAATTTAGGATTTATATATCA
>DYRY01000245.1 GCA_020718465.1 Anaeromyxobacter dehalogenans
GATTGTTTGGAGTGGCTCAAGTGGTGCAGTTCAGGATAGAACTATTTATGAAGATACAATTTTTGCAAAAATGCTTTATGAGGATGGTTTAATATCTGAACGGGATTATGATACCTATATTAGCCACTTTAATGTTATGAAAAGATATTTAGTATATCCTGATGTTATTGTATATCTTGAAGTTACTCCTGAAAAAGCTATGGAGAGAATTCGCCTTAGAGGTCGTGATGCAGAAAGAAATATCTCTCTTGAGTATCTTCAAAAACTTGATAAAGGGTATCAAGAGTTCTTAGATGAGATTGGTCAATGGACACAGGTTTTACGTGTTGATTATAATGAGTTTATTGATGCTGATGATTTTATATCCCTAATTAAAGATAACCTTTCCCAAGAGAAAAGATTTTTCCGTTCACTAAGAAAAATATAGTCCAATAGGTCATTGTGATAGATATATCTTACAAAAATATAGTAAAATTGGCCTTTCCTGTTATGATAGGGATGGTTATGCATCTCATTTTGGGTTTTGCTGATAGATTTTTTATTGCTAAAATGGGAGTTGATGAGGCTGCTGGTTCTAGTCTTAGTGGAACTTTATATTGGTTGTTAATAACATTTACAGCTCTTGTATCAGCAGGAACTACAGCTATTGTTTCAAGAAAAGTGGGTGAGAATAGTGATGATGAGGCTATTTTAGGAGCATCTCAATCTATTCTTTTATCTATTTTTTTTGGAATAATTTTTCTACTATTGGGTGAAATTACAGCTGATATGATTTTTAGATTTTTTAGAGCTACTAAAAATGTAACGGAGATTGGTGTAAATTACTATAAAGTTATGCTATTTGCAACTCCAATGATGTTTTTATCAATTGTTGTTTCGGCTGTTTTTCAGGCAGCAGGAGATACTAAAACCCCAATGATAGTTTTTGCTGGAATGAGTTTGGTAAATGTTTGTTTGAACCCAATTCTTATGTTTGGTGGAGTTGGAATTCCTCCTTTAGGGGTTACAGGTGCTGCTTGGGGAACTGTTTTAGCTGAGCTATTTGGAGCTGTTTGGATTTTGTATAGACTTTATAGATTTGAAAAACTAAAATTTAAATTTAGATATTTTTTAAAAATTGATTTTCCAATGATGAAAAGAGTTATGAAAATTGGTATTTGGGGTGGTTTGAATGGTTTTTCAAGACCACTTTCAGCCCTTGTTTTACAGAGAATCATCTCTTTTCATGGAACATCAGCAATTGCTGCTTTTAGTTTTGGAGTTCAATGGATTTCACTATTTTTTATATTTTTTGAGGGAATAAGAGTTGCTATATCAACTTTAGTAGGACAACTTTTAGGAGCAAAAAGGGTTAGTGATGTTGATATTATAACTAAACGGGGTTTAAAACTTGGGTTTATTGTTAGTGTTTTTCTTGTTTTTTTCTTTTTTGTATTTTCAGAAACAGGAATATCAATATTTTCGACAGATGTTGCAATTATAAAGATGGGAAGTGAGTATCTTAAAATTGTTTCTATTTCACTTTTTCTTGCAGTCCCATTAATTGTTTCTGCAGCTGTTTTCATGGGGTCTGGAGATACAATTCCACCAATGGCTGTATCTTTTTTTGCTAATTGGGGAATTAAAGTTGGATTTGCTTGGAGTGCAACCTATATTTTTCCAATTGGTGTTAAAGCTATATGGCTTGCTATTGCAATAGCTCTTACATTTGAGGGAGTTATTCTCTATTTATGGCTTTTAAGAGGTAAATGGAGAACTAAAAAAGTTTAAAATTCCTACTTTTAATATATCTTTCTATAAAAACAAAAAAAGCTTAATTTTCAGATAAAATAACTATTTTTAAATAAAAAGTTACACAGTTAAATTTTTTATAAAAAAATCCGTACTATAATTAGATTTTATTTTTGTGAAAAAAGATTTTTATTTTGATTATAAAATAAAAATAGTTAGATTCATTTGGTAAACTTGAAAAAAAATATTATTACTTATATAATTAATTATTAATTGTTTATAAGGATTATTATGGTAGAACAGAGTTTTATCGAGGCAGCTCAACAGAGAACTCTTTGTAAAATTACAGATAAAACAGGAAAAGAGAGAGTTGTTGAGCCATATTTAATATTTCTTCCAATAAAAAGGGAGTTAATGTTTCACACTTATCAAATATCTCCAGATGAAGGATGGAGAAACTTTCATACAATTGATATAAAAAAGATTGAGCTTTTAAGTGAGGTTTTCTCTTTAAGAGAGGATTATAATCCATTTAATAAAAAAATGTTTCAAATTGTTCTTTTCTCAATTCCAACAAAAGATGGAAGAAAAAAAGTACCATTTGGTTTTGAATCACTATATTTATAAAAATATTAATTTTTATAAATATTTTATTATTTATTTCTATTTTATATTTTTTGTTAAAAATATAAAAAATAGGTTTTTAAAAATTTGTAGTTAATTTTTATAAGGAGTTAACATGAAAAAACTGATTTTATCCCTTTTTGTTTTAATGTTAGGAACACCAGTTTTTGCACTTCCATTTGGATTAAAAGTTGCTGGAGAGGTTGATAATAACTCAAGATATGTTTTTAGAGGAGCAGAGTTAAGTCAAGGATTTACATTAAACCCAAATTTATCAGCAGAGGCTTTTGGAGCAGAGGCATATATCTGGAGTAATGTAGATTTAGATCCTGCAGATAAAAAAAATAAATTTAATGAAGTGGATTATGGTGTTGGATACTCATTAGATATGGCTGGATTTAATGTTGTCCCATATTTTCATCTATATACATACACAGATAAAGGAGTGAACAATACAGCTGAATTTCAACTAACATTGGGATATACTCTTCCTATTCCACTTATGGATATTCAGATATTTACAAGAAGCTTTCTTGATGTTATGGAGTATAGTGGAGCTTTTTATAATGAATCAGGGGTATCTTTCTCTATGGATGTTATTCCAATGATTGCAGTTGAGGCTGAGGGATTTCTTGGAATGCAAAAATATACAGAAGATCTAGACCCAAAAGAAAAATTTAGATTAAACTCTTTTAATTTAAAAGCAGCTTTAACACTAAGTCCAATGCCTCTTCTATATTTCAGAGCACATGTTATGATGAGTCAAATTATTGATGAAGATTTACAGGATACTCTTAAAGCTGATTTAGGAAAAACAAAAATCTATGGTGGTATTGCAGTTGGCTTAGAGTTTTAAAATAGTTAAAAATATTATAACTAATCTTTAATACCATAAAGAAAAATTTT
>DYRY01000062.1 GCA_020718465.1 Anaeromyxobacter dehalogenans
GCGTAATTCTATTTTTTTTCGTTTATTTCTATATTTTCCACCTAAAATTTTAAAGACCTTTATTTCTGCATTAAAATTTTCTATTATTATCTAAAACTTATAAAAAACTGTGAGGATTATCTGAAGTTGTAATTATTTTCTATTTTATTTTTTCATACTGTTCCATTTCGGAATCATCAAATTTTTGAGTTGGTCTTCTAAACAATTTTTTTATAAAACTACCAAAACCATCTAATGATGAATATGTAACAGGAACAACAATAAGTGTTAATATTGTTGCAAAAATTAACCCATAACCAATTGCATTTGCCATAGATTTCCACATTTCACTACTTTCACCTCCCAATCCAAATTTCATTTGTGTGAAATCTATATCTAAACCAAACATCATTGGAACCAATCCAAAAACAGTTGTTACTGCTGTTAAAAGAACAGGCCTAAATCTTGTAACCCCTGAACGAACTATTGCCTCAAATTTTGGAACACCAACCCCCTCAAGTTGTTTGATATAATCAATTAATACAATTGCATTATTAACAACAACTCCTGCAAGAGAGATAACTCCTATTCCTGTCATAACAACAACAAATTGTCCATTTGTTACTCCAATTGAGAAAAATACACCAATAAGAGATAAAACAACAGAAAATAATATTGTAATTGGAATTAAAACAGAGTTAAATTGAAGGATTAGTATCATTGCTATTAAAAATAATGATATCATAAAAGCTCTTGATAAAAATTCACTTGCAGCTGCTTGTTCCTTATTTTCACCACCATAATTGATTTTATAACCAATTGGAAGTTTATAATCTTTAAACATATCTTGAATTTTTTTCATTGCTGCATCAGAGGTTACTCCTTGAACATCACCTGTTATTGTGATTGTTTTTTTATAATCTGTATGTTTTATTGCACTATATCCTCGTACTATTTCAAAATCAGCAATAGATTTTAAAGGTATAATCTCATAATGATCCATAACCATAACAGGAATTGTTATATTTTCAATATCCTCTATTGTTACTCGCTTTTCAGGAGTATATTTTATTGTTATGTCATACTCATCTTTATCAACTCTAAATTTTGAAGCCTCATTACCATGAATTGCAGTTCTAATATCAGATGAAATTTGAGCAATTGTTAAATGAAGACGTTTTGCCTTCTCTCTATTAACTTTAATTTGAACCTCAGGCATACCAGATAGAAAATCATTTTTTAAATCTACAATTCCAACAACATCTTTTTTTATTTGATTC
The DNA here is from genome assembly GCA_020718465.1 of Anaeromyxobacter dehalogenans. GTDB lineage: Bacteria > UBP6 > JAFGXH01 > JAFGXH01 > JAFGXH01 > JAFGXH01. Next base: position 1,260 of record DYRY01000062.1, read on the forward strand.
ATTATTAAATCAATATGTGGTTTTATAACACTAAAATCATCTCCAGATATTGATAGTTGGATAGGTTTTCCAACTGGAGGACCATTCTCCTGTTTTTCAACTGTAATTTGAACACCAGTAAATTTTTTTGTAAAAACTCTTAATTCTTCTAATATTTTGTATGGTGATTTTTTAAACTCTCCAACTTTTTTAAATCCTATTGTTATTTTTGCATTATGAGGAGTACTATTCCCAGCAAAAAACATATTTCCATTTACATCCGCACCAACATCTGCAACAAAGTATGTTATATCATCATATTTTGCTAACTCCTCCTCAAATGGTTTTACAAATCTATCATCAACAACACCAACTCTAGTTCCAACAGGAGCCTCTATTTTTATTGTTGCATTTTGAGGAGTTGTTTCTGGAAAGAATATAACACCACTATTATTATTTGCAAAAAATATCATGGAACCTATAAAAGCAGCAATTGATAAAAATATAACAATAAATCTATGTTTTAGAGACCACTCTAATGCTTTTTTATATAAAATAATACCTTTTGATAAAGATTTATCCCAATTCTCCTCTTCATCATCAACTTTTTTTATTTTACCTTTCATAAAACTTGCTGCTAAAACAGGGTTTACAACAAGTCCAATAAAAAGGGAGGCACTAAGGGTTATAATAAGAACTAAAGGGAGAAATTTCATAAATTCCCCCATTATTGAATTCCAAAAAAGAAGAGGAATAAATGCACCAACAGTTGTTGCTGTTGAAGCTATAATTGGCCAAGCAACCTCTTTTGTCCCTTTATATGCTGCATATTGTCTTGGAATACCTTTTGTTGTATAACGATATATATTTTCAATTACAACAATTCCATTATCAACAAGCATTCCTAATGCTAAAATAAGAGCAAATAGGACTATCATATTAAGTGATATTCCCATCAACTCAAAAAATATCATTCCAATCAACATACTTAGTGGAAGTGCAATTGCAACAAATAGAGAGTTAACAAAACCTAAAAATAAAAAAAGAACGATAATTACAAGTAAAATACCTGTTATTAGGTTATTTGTTAACTCTTTTAACATATCTTTTATATGTGTAGATGAGTCTGATAAAAAATTAATCTGAAGTCCTTGTGGATAGTAATCAATTCGTGATTTTACAAGTTCTCTTACACTATCAACAACCTCTATTAAATTTGAACCACTCCTTTTTATAATTTGAAGTGAAACTGATTGTCTACCATTATATCTAGATATTGTTTCAATATCTTTAAAAGTATCCTCAATGGTTGCAACATCTCTTAGATAAACAATTATTCCCATCATATTTTTAACAATAACTCCCTCTAACTCTGATGGGTCAGATATCTCTCCCGGAACTCTTACAGAGTATCGAAGAGAGCCTAACTCCATTGTCCCTCCAGGAATATTTATATTTGCTTGTTTTATTGCATTAATAACACTATTTAAATCAACTTCATAAGCTGCAAGTCTATCTGGATTAACAACTATTTGAATCTCTCGTTCAACTCCACCAGTTAAATCAGCACGTAAAATACCATTCAATCCTTCAATCTCATCTTTAAAATCTTCCCCATATTTTTTTAAAAGATTAAGAGGAAAATCTCCACTAAAATTAAGTATCACAACAGGAAATTCAGAAAAAGCAAGCTCTTTAACTATAGGTGCCTCTACATCATCTGGAAGATCTGGTTCTGCTAAATCAACTTTATCTTTAACTTTTGATAGAGCCCACTCTGTATCAACTGTTGGATCAAATTTTACAACAATACTTGAAAAAGACTCACCAGATGTTGATGTTACCTCATCAATATGTTGAAGTTCTTTTAGTTTTTTCTCTATTTTATCTGTTACAAGTGTCTCCATATCTTGTGGTGAAACTCCAGGATACACTGTTGAAATAATAACAAGTGGTTGTTGAATATCAGGAAATAGCTCTCTTGGAATTTTATTCAGAGAGCCAACTCCTAAAATAACTAAAAGTGCTATAAAAACATATACAGCAACAGAGTGTTTTATTGAAAAATGTGTTATTTTCATATTTTTTCCTTTGGATTTTATATTTCAGAGAGGCAATTTTTCAAATTTTCGTTTAGAGAGCCTTCATATAATAATATGTATCCACTCTCTGATTTAAAAAAATCAAAAACTTTTATATCACTTTTTAAAATCTCTTTGCTAAATGTTAGAATATCATCCTCAACTTTTTTACAACGTGCAATACTTTTTTTAAAGAGATATTTTTGTGAATCCATTAAGTGAGTTTGATTTATTTGAACATCTCTTCCATCAATAAGAGTTGTTTGACCACTAACAATAATATTCTCATTTTTGTTAAAATCGGCCTCTACTAAAGCCTCATTTTCATAAGTAGCTTTTATATCAACTTTAATTTTTGTAGCTTTACTATCTCTAACAGTAAAAACATATCTTTCACTCTCTGTTCTAACAATTGAATCTAAAGGAATAACCCATCCATTTGGTTCTCTAACAACAGGAAGAGAGAGAGAGGCAAACATTCCTGGTTTTAAAATATACTCATCTCCATCTTTTGGATTTTCTAACTCAATCTCAACAGGAACTGTATGGTTACTTTTATTTGATGTTTGGGATACTCTATAAACAATCCCATTTAACTCTTTATTTGATGCCTCAATTGTTACTTTTAGAATGTTTCCTTTATTGATTTTATAAATATCTCTTTCTGGAATAGCAACAACAAAACGAATAGGATCAAGTTGCATTAAAGATACAATTGGAACTCCAGGAGAGGCAATTTCCCCTTTCTGTTTTCCTCTCTGAACAACATAGCCATTAAATGGAGATGTTGTAATAGATTTTCTTAAGTTTACTTTAAGAGCAGAAATTGATGCTTCAACACTCTCTTTTGCATACTCTGCTTGGTCAAATTGGGCCTGTGTTGCTAAACCTTTTTCTAAAAGTTTTGAAACTCTATTAAAATTTGTTAAACTATTTTTTAAATTTACCTCAAGCTGTTTAAGTTGAGCTTGAAGAGATTCTGTATTGACTTTAACAACAACAGAGCCTTTTTTAACAAAATCAGATACATCATAAGGCATGTGTTCAATAACACCTCCAACTTCAGTTGCAATTTGAAAAGAGTCTGACTCTTTTAAAAAACCAGGATAACTGTTTTTTGAGTAGAAAATACGTTTATTAATTGTCAAAACATCAACTTTTTCAGCCTCTTGTTTTTGAGGGGTGAATAGATCTTGAGTTTTTTCTTTCTCTTTGCAAGCAGAAAAAGAAATAATTAGTGATAGTAGTAAGAGAAACTTCTTCATGAATAACCTCATATTTGAGTCTATAGTTAATAATTTTTAAATATTTTTATTTAAAGGAAAAAATCACCTAAATAAAAACTCTATTAACTTACCAAAAAATAAATTAATTTACGATAGTATTTTAAATACAAATAAAACTATCTTTTTTTTATAAAAAATAGAAATTTTCTATTTCTTAGAATTTATAAAAATAGTATAAAAAAAATAAAATTATAATTTATAGTTGATATTTTTTTAAGTCAACCAACTCAAAAAAAATAACGATTTTTAGAAAAAAGTCAATTGTTTATTTTAAAAAATTTTTTTTTAATTTTTCAATTATAAATTGAAAAAATTTTTTTTTTTTTGTATAATATATTTCTTTAAGATGAAAAAGTTTTTCATTTTGTTTAGATTAGTAATTTTTAAAATCAAAAACAGTAGTATAGGAGGTGCACCATAGTTAAAAACGAGGTAAAAGATGCGGGAAAATTAACCCATCGTATCAATCAAGGGATTAAAGTCAAAGAGGTGTTGCTCATTGATGATGAGGGGACAAAAGTTGGAGCAGTGTCAATTCGTGAGGCTTTAGCAAAAGCAGCAGAAGTTGGCTTAGATTTAGTTGAGGTTGGTCCCAATGCAATACCCCCCGTATGTAAAATCATGGACTACGGTCAACTAAAATACCAAGAAAAGAAAAGGTCTCAGGAGGCTAAGAAGAAACAGGCTATTGTTAAAGTCAAAGAGATAAAACTTAGACCAAAAATTGAGCCTCATGACTTTGAAGTAAAAGTTAAACAGATTCTTCAATTTCTTGAAGAGGGCTGTAAAGTTAGAGTTGTAATTCGCTTTAAAGGAAGAGAGGTTGTTTATGCAGACTCAAGCAAAGAGATGTTGATGAGTCTTTTTGATTCAGCAAAAGAGTTTGGACATATTGAGATACAACCAGTATTAAGCGGATATACAATGACTATGGTTATAGCACCAGGAGTAAAATGAATTAAATGATTGACATTTATTCATTTTTTTTGTATAATCTACTGCTTTTTAGAGTTTGGAGCATAAAATGGCAAAAATTAAAATGAAAACAAACCGTTCTGCTGCAAAACGTTTTATTGAAAACGGAAGTGGCGATTTTAAAAGAGGGAAGGCTGGCAAACGTCATATTTTGACCAAAAAGTCCCGTAAACTAAAAAGAGAACTTCGCACAAGCACAATCCTTGATAGTACAAATGTGAAACAGGTAAAACGTATGTTGCCTAATGGATAATGGGGTGAAATCATGAGAGTAAAAGGTGGAGTAGTTTCCAGAAGAAGAAGAAAAAAATTATTGAGCTTTACCAAAGGGTATCGTACAACACGCAAAAAACTTTTTAAAAATGCTAAAGAGGCTTATCTACGTGCAGGTAACTTTGCCTTCCGTGATCGTAAAGTTAAAAAAAGATTGTTCCGCAGATTGTGGATCACAAGAATTAATGCTGCAGTTCGCTCTTTAGGATTATCATATAGTAAATTCATTAGTTTACTTCAAAATGCTAATATTGAGCTTGATAGAAAAATTCTTGCTGATATTGCAGTACATGATTTTGCAACTATTGAGAAATTAGTTAAAAAAGTTCAAGCATAATTTTTTTTAAATTTTTGTATTAAATTACAAATATAAATAGGGTAACTCTCTGATATTACTGTTTTTAGGAGTGGTTTTCAGGTAGTTACCTATTTTTTTATAGGGTTTTATGACTAAAAAAGATTTAATTGACTACATTTCAGAGACAATTGGTTTTCAGAAACAGAAATCAGGTGAGATTGTTGAGATTTTTTTTGATTCAATTAAAAAAAATATTAAACATGATGGGATTGTTAAAATTGTAAATTTTGGTTCTCTAAAACTTGTTAATGGAAAACTTAGAAAAGGAATTAATCCAATAACAAAGGAAATTATAACTTTTTCAAGTGAAAATAAACTAAAATTTATAGTAAGCCAAAGTTTAGATGAGTTTATAAATAGCTAAATGGTTAATTTACCAAAAAAAAGATACTATAAAATTGGAGAGATTGCAGAATTTTTTGGAATAGAGGCTCATACTCTCCGCTTTTGGGAAAAACAGTTTCCACAACTAAAACCTAAACGTTACTCTAGTAATCAAAGATTTTATACACAGAAAGAGGTTGATGTTGTTTCAATGGTTTATGATTTATTGTATAAACAAAACTTTACAATAAAAGGGGCTCAATCTAAAATTTCAGATATTTTTTCTCAAAAAAAAGAGATTGAAAATTTAGAAATTGAGGATAACTCCATATTTTTCAAAAAAGATGAGCTTTTAGATATAAAAAACACACTAAATGAGTTAAAATTACTAATTTTAGAACTTTAATGTAAATAAAATTGCTTGAAAATTGTCTATATATTTTAGGTAATGATTTTTGGAGGATTTTTATGAAAAAAATTTTATTGTTAACCATGTTTATTTTTGCAACTTCTATTTTTGCATCTAAAATTGCTGTTGTAGATATGCAAAGAGTTTTAACTGAAGTAAAAGAGGGTAAAACTGCAATGGGCTCTTTACAAAAAGAGGCTAAAGAAAAAGAGAAAGATATGAAAAAACAACAAGCACATCTCTTATCTCTTCAAAAAGAGATAGAAACTCTTATGGATAATCCTGCTGCAGACAAGAACAAAATTTTACAAAAACAGAAAGAGGGTCAGGGAAAATTAATGACCTATCAACAAAATGCTAAAAAAATTCAGGATGATTTGGCAGAAAAAGAGCAGAAGGCAGCAGCTGAGATTTTAAAAAAATCTCAACCTATAATTCTTGAGATATCTAAAAAAGAGTCTTTTGATGTAATTTTAAATAAAGCTGCAATTATTTATGCACCTCAATCACTTGATATAACAAATGAGGTTATACGTAAGTATGATGAGTTATATAATTAGTTAAATTTTTGTTATTGGAGTGGTCATGAAAAAAATTATTTTGCTTTTTATCTTAATAACCTTTTTTTATGGTTGCTCTGATGACATATATTGGAAGCAGTTATCATCAGATAGTATAGAGGCTAGAACTGGTGCATTTGCATTTACAGATTCACTTAAAAAAATGAGAGTTATTGGTGGTTCAACACCATCAGCTGATCTTGGTGATATTTGGCACTATAGCTTTTCAACTAAAAGCTGGAGTAAATCAGAAGAATTTATACCAGACACTTTTAGAAAAGGTGAAAGACTACAGTACTCTGTTTATGATGAAGTTGATTATAATGTTTATTTTGGTGGAACATCTGGAAAACAGCAGGCTGTTCCAATTGATGTTTATCGCTGGGAGATATACTCTCCACCAACAAATGCATGGATCAAGTTAAATGTTGATGCAGGTCCATCATTAAAAGGACACTCAATCTCTCTGCTGAAAGATGAATCATTTTTTGGTGAACCAGTTTTGGTTTTTTTTGGTGGAATGACTCCAACTGGTTCATTTACAAATGAATTAATGATTTTTAGATTAACTTCAAGAGTTTTTGAAACAGTTGAAATTCAAAATACCCCTCCAGATGCAAGAATGGGACATATTGGGGTTATAAATAATTCTCATGAACTATTTATTTGGGGTGGAAAAACTATTAATGGTTTAAAAAATGATATTTGGAGTTTTAATTTTTCAACTAAAAATTGGAAAAAACTAGAATCTCCATTAACAAAAGAGCTTCAGGATAGAAGTTTTCTTTTTGATAAAGAGAGTGATTCAATAATTGTTTTTGGAGGAAAAGATAAAGATAATAATCCAATTGCAGAGTTTGGAGTATACTCAATAACAAAAAATAGTTGGAAAGAGTACTCATTAAGTGATGGTCCAAATGGTAGAGTTGGAGCATCAGTTGCATTTGATGAGGATAGAAATATTCTTATTTTTGGTGGTCAAGAGCTAAAAAATGGTCAACCAGAGTATAAAAATGACCTCTGGATATATTATACTAAATAGTTGTAGTATAATTTAGTAGTGATATTTTTTATGTAGTTTTTTTGTAAAACATAAAAAATTCAAATGAAACAACATAAATTTTTTATAAGAGTAAAATGATAAAAAAAAATTTTTTAATGTTACTATTTTTCTCAACTCTTTTTATTGGTTGTCTTCCAAATCCAACAAATTTTGATGGAAAATTCTCTCCAAAAGAGGTTGCAGATAAAAATCTAAATTGGGCAATAGAGGCAGCAGATAGAGGCTATTTTGAAGAAGCAAGAGGATATCTTGAGTTTATAAAAAAAGAGTATCCTTATGAATTAGAGATTCAAGAGAAAGTTCAAATTGTTTATGGTGATATTTTAATGATCCAAGAGAACTATATTGATGCTATAGAGGTTTATCAAACCTTTGTAAAAAGATATCCTGAATCAATATTTATTTCAGAAGCACATTTTAAAACAGCTGAATGTTACTATTTAGAGATACCTTCAGATTTTTTTATTCTACCACCACCATATGAAAGAGATAAAGACTCAATTCTTCAAGCAAGAGATGCCCTTATGTTCTTTATTGGAAATTTTCCACAAAGTACTCAAATTGAAAAAGCAAAAAAAATGCATAAACAAGTGATAGATTTTCTTGCTGAATTTGAGTATTATGTTGGTAATTTCTATTATAAACAGGAGAAATTTCAAGGAGCTGCTTGGCGTTTTGAAACTTTAATATCTCTATATCCAAACTCATCATTCGAGGAGGATGCACTTTTAAAAATAGTTTTAAGTTATAGTAACTTAAATAGTATTGAAAAAGTAAATCATTTTGGTAAAATCTATCTTTCACGCTTTTTAACTAGTCCAAATACTGAAAGTGTTAAAAAGGCTATGAAACTGTAATTATATTTACTCTTGTTCCTCTTTTTTAATACAAAGATAAACCCCATTAAATGGATGTCCCAATAGCTGAATTGGACTTAAACATTGATAATCTGAAGGACAACCAGATGCTTCACAAACACCATCAATACAATTAAATCCTTGTGGACAACTGTCTGTATTCTCAATAGTACAACTTTTTTGAACACATGAACCATTATTACAACTCAAACCTGTTTTACAAACTCCATTTGGACTATTTGTTGAACAGATATCTCCTCTATCATAACAGGTTCCTTCAACACATGTTTGAGTGTTTTCACAAAAAACAGTTGAACAGTTTGCTACTTCTGGACCACATTTTTGAGTGCAATATGGTTGTTCTCCAAGATAAGACATGCATAAAGCATCACTATCTAATGTTGAGCAATCTAAATTTTTTTGTTCAACTTTTGTAACACCACCAGCTGTTGGACGTAGTAATTCACAACTACTACCAAGCTCCGCTTTCTCTGAACAAGCAGATATAATAGTTACCAAAAGGAGTATAATAGTTAGAGTTATCTTATTCATATTCTCTCCAAAAACAAACAAACACATTATATCGATTTTTAATATTAGTTGTCAATCTTTTTATAAAAACAGTAATTATTGTTGAAAAAATAAATATAATGATTATTATTGTAGTGGACTACTATTTTGAGGATCTATGTCTGAAAATTATTATGATATTTTAGGGGTTGCCAAAACAGCAACAGATGATGAGATAAAAAAGGCATATAGAAAACTTGCAATGAAGTATCATCCAGATCAAAATCAGGGTAATGCAGAAGCAGAAAAAAAATTTAAAGAGATATCAGTTGCATACTCTGTTATTGGAGATCCAGAAAAACGTAAAAAATATGACCAAATTGGTCACTCAAGTTATGAGCGTTCTGGTGGAAATAGTAGTAATTTTGATCCAAGTGAGATTTTTGAGAATATATTTGGTGGTTTTGGTAGAAAGAAAAAAAAGGGAGGATCATTTTTTGATGATATATTCTCTAATATGAGTGGAGCTAAAAGCTCTTCAAATATGAGAAAAAAGGGAGAAAGCATTGAAAAAGAGTTAGTAATTAGTTTAATAGATGCTTTAAAAGGATGCTCTAAAGATATAGCAATTAATAGTCAAAAAATCTCTGTAAAAATTCCTCAAGGAACAAAAGATGGTCAAAAAATAAAATTAAAAGGTTATGGTGCTCCATCCAATTTTGAAGGTGCTCCAGGAGATTTAATTTTAAATATAAAATTAGAATTAGACTCTTTATATAAAGTTGATGGAGATAATATATACACAGAGTACTCTCTTCCTCTTTTAATTGCATTAAAAGGGGGAAAAGTTGAGATTCCAACTCATTGGGGAACAATAAATTTAAATATTCCCTCTTGGACAACTGGAGGAAAATCTTTTAGAATTCCAGGATTTGGTTGGAGATTAGAGAGTAAAAAGGGGGATCTTTATATAAAAATGAATATAACTCTTCCTGAAAATTTAACAGAACAACAAAAAAGCAAATTAATATATTCTCTTGAAGATTAATTTTTAACATAGATAAAACTAAAATAGTTACTACTAATTATTTAAAATTTTTAAAGGGATTTATAAAAAATAATTATTACTATTTTTCAGTAGTTTTATATAAAATGCTTTATTAAAACATTAAGATAAAGTGGAGTTTTTATCTTTAAATTAACAACTAAAACTTTTAAATAAAATGGAGTTTTATATGGATGATTTTTTTGTAAAAGCAGTCTCAATTCTTGTTCCAATGATTCTATCATTAACAGTACATGAATTTGCACATGCACAATCTGCTAGATGGCTTGGGGATAGAACAGCAGAATCAATGGGAAGATTAACTTTAAATCCCATTGCACATATAGATATTTTTGGCACAATTTTACTACCACTAATCTCAATTGGAACAAGTTTGCCATTTTTTGGATGGGCAAAACCGGTTCCAACAAATCCAACACTTTACACTCGAAAAGTGACAATGAAAACAGGATATATGCTTGTTTCAATTGCAGGACCAATATCAAATATCCTATTTGGACTTCTATTTATGACAATTTTAAAACTTATGTTTGTTTTTAATCTTCAACTATCTCCACAAATATATGGAATTATTCTATCATTTATATTAATAAATATAGGTCTTGCTTTTTTTAATCTACTTCCAATTCCACCACTTGATGGTAGTAAAATTTTAATGTGGCTTTTACCAGATCATATTGCAAATAAATTAGAAGAGAATGGAAGGTACTTTTTTTTCATTCTGATTGCACTTCTTTTTTTAGGTTGGTTAAAATATCTTGCATATCCAATTTGGTACACACTCACATTTCTTACTGATATCTTTCAAATGAAAGCGGAATTTTTTGCTATATTTATGAAAGTTTATGGTGGATAATTTTATAATAAGGATTAAATATGATTCATGAGCTAATATATTATTTATCATATATATCTTTTCCATTTTTAATATATCTTCTCTATATTTTAATAAAAAAAAGAGAGTATAAAAAACTCTCCACAAATAGTTTCGCCTTATATCTTTTTATTTTTGGAACTGTTTTATTTATCTACTCAAGGTTTATTGAACCTAATATGATATATATTAATAAAATAGAGATTGATGTTGGTTTTAAGGGAAAATTGGTTGTTATATCAGACACTCATCTTGGAATATATAAAGGAAGAGGTTTTTTAGATAGAGTTGTTAATAAAATTAATGAGATAGAGGATGTTGATGCTACAATTATTGCTGGAGATTTAACATATCATGCAGATGATGAACAATTAGAGTATCTTTTTGAACCACTAAAAAAGATTAAATCACCAGTTTTTGTTGTGTTTGGAAATCATGATTATTTAGGACCAAATCCACCAAATCTAAAAAAATTAAGAGAGGCAGTTTCAAAAAATAGTGCTATTTTCCTTGAAAATAGTGTTGATTTTTTAAAAACAAAAAATATAAAAATTGTTGGATTGGGTGATAAATGGAGTAGAAATGATGATATTTCTGTTTTAGAACAGTTCTCTAATAGTGATAATATTGTTGTAGTAACACATAATCCTGATACAACTATAAAATATAGCAATAAAATTGCTGATTTAACTATTTCAGGCCATACTCATGGTGGGCAAATCAGAATTCCATTTATATATGAAAAGTTTATTCCATCAGAGTTTAAATTTAATAAAGGATTTTATAATACTAAAAATGGAAAACTTTTTGTTTCATCTGGAGTTGGAGAGATTGGACTTCCAATGAGATTTTTAGTTCCACCAACTATAGATGTTCTTATATTAAAATAGTTTTATTTTCTAAATTTTTTTCTGTTTTTATTAAAGCCCCTTTGGGATGGGTTTTTATTTTAATTATTTTTATTTATCTATTTTTTTGTTTATTTATTTTTTAAATTAATATACACTTTTGATTTTATGGAGATTTTTATGTCAAAGATTGATGATTTAATTGAAACAATGAGGGCTTTAAGAGCTGAAAATGGTTGTCCATGGGATAGAGAACAGACTTTAGATACTTTAAAACCATTTTTGATAGAGGAGGCATACGAACTTGTTGATGCAATTGACTCAAAAGATGTTGAAAATCATAAAGAGGAGTTGGGTGATGTTTTACTTCAACTTATTTTTCAAGCTCAAATAAGAGAAGAGGAGGGACTTTTTAGTTTTCAGGATGTTGCAGAGTATATAAATCAAAAAATGATTAATCGACATCCACATGTTTTTAAAAATGATAAAACAATTGAAACTAGTAGTGATGTTTTAAATAAATGGGACTCTTTTAAAAAGGCAGAGGGAAAAAAAATAACTTTTTTTGGAAATATACCAAATAGTTTTCCAGCTCTACTAGAGTCATTAAAAATAAATGTTAAGGCAGCCAAAACTGGTTTTGATTGGGAAAAAATAGATGATATTTATGATAAATTAGATGAGGAGGTTTTAGAGTTTAAATCTGCAAAAACAGATGATGAACGAATTGATGAACTTGGAGATATCCTTTTTGTTATTGTTAATTTAGCAAGAAGACATGGTATAAACCCAGAGGAGGCTTTAAAAAGATCAAATAAAAAGTTTAAACATCGATTCGAATCTATGTTAGAGTTAGCAAAAGATAAAAATATTGAGTTTAACTCTTTAAAACTTAATGATATGGATAGTTTATGGGATGAGATTAAAAAGAGAGATAAAAAATAGTTTAAATCTCCTCTTTTAGTTTATCTGATATTTTTTGTAGTGCATTTGAAACTGAAAACTCAAGATACTCAACATCTGTTACTATTTTAATCTCACCCTCTTTTAAAGAATCAGAAGATATCACCATAAACTCCTCTGTTTGATAGCTATTTTCAATCTCTTTTAATGCTACTAAATAATCTTTGTGGGATAGGTGAATCTCTATTTTTTTCTTAAAAACCATTTTTTTTAAAGCTTGAGATACTATTACATTCCATGTTTTAGGAGAGATATTAAGTTGTGTGTAAATTGCTTTCTCTGCAATTAATATAGATAGTTCAAAAGCATCTAATACTGCCTCACTTTGGAGTTTCTCTTTTAGAAGAGATAGCTCTTTCATTGATGATATTAGTTTTTGAAAAATCTGCTCATACTTAGTTTGAGCCTCTTTTTCCCCTTTTTGAAATCCCTCTTTGTAGCCTTGAGTTTCACCCTCTTTTTTTCCTTTTAAAACTCCCTCTTGATAACCTTTATCTTGAGCCTCTTTTTTTATTTTCTCTATCTCATTAAATGTCTCTTTAAAAAAAATAAACTCTTTCTGCTCTTTTTGGATATTTTTCTCAATTTTATCTTTTATCTCTTGAGCAATATCCTCTTTTTTACTCTCTAAATATTCCGATTTCTCTATTTCCTGTTTGCTAGGAATTTTCTCAAATTTTAAAGATATATCCTCTTTTTTATTTTCAGTTGCTACTGTTTTACCATCCACAAAAAATGGAGAGGATTTATCTGTTTCACCTCTAAATATCTTCTGCATTAAAATTCCTTAAATTCTATTAAACATCAAATTCACCTGCTAAAACTCTAATAACCATATTTGCCTGATGATTTGCAGTTATTAAAACTCTTGAAGATATAACTCCATTCTCTTCAGTTGCCTCATTTTCAAAATCACCACACATATAAAAATTATCCCTTATTTTCTTTGTTTTAATTGTATTTGCTGAAAAATATCCTCCCATTCCATTTCCTGAAATTAGAGTCATGTCTCTTTTTTTTTCTAAAAACCAACTAGCAATCATGGCTTTATTTTCTGCTTTATCAAATGCCTCAACCAATATTTCTGACTTATCAAAAATTGATTCAAAATTGGAGTTATCTAAAAAAACATGATGTTTTACTATCTCAACATCTGGGTTTATAGATTTTAAAACATCCTCAAGAGCATCAACTTTCCTCAAACCTATATGTTTTATAAAGTAGTGTTGTCTATTTAGATTACTCTCTTCAACTATATCAAAATCAGCAATAATCAATTTAGTAACTCCTGTTCTCACAAGTGAAACCGCTATATTTGAACCTAATCCACCAACTCCAGCAATAGCAACAACTCTATTTTTAATTTTTTCTATCAAATTAGGAGTGCATCTTTTTGTTATTTTATCATAATATGTTGTCATAAAAACCTCAACCACCACCAACAAAACGGACAATTTCAACTTTATCACCAGAGTTAATAGTGGTGATATCAAAACTATCTTTATTAATAATTGATTCATTTAGTTCAACAATAACAGTTTGTTTTTGAATTTTCAATTCATCAAGTAGTTCAGAAACTATATTTTTTGTAACATCTCTCTCTACACCATTTATAAGTATAATCATAAAAACCTCAAAAAACTCCACATATTCAAAATATGATAGATTCTTTTATTTTATATGTCAAGTATCCATTTTTTTTCTATAAATAAAATTAAAAAAATATAGTAATTTTGTATCATATTTTTTTATTTGATTTTTTTTTATTTTTTCCTTATAATTTAAATAAGTTTTCAATAAGGAGAATATTATGGCAAACTCAAGATATGATAAAATGGCTCTTGGAACAACTTATATTAACAAATTAGCAACTCATTCAAGTGATTCTTTTGTAAAAGCAAAAGAGGATTTAATGAAAACAGGTCATGCTGTTTTTGTTGAGGCTTATAATCAAAGAGAAAACACAAGAAAAGCAAGAGTAGAGGCTGTAAAACAGCTTGAGGAGATAGATAAAGAGTTAATAACTCTTTTGTCTAAAGTTTCCAAAATTATTTTAGTGGATATTCCAAGAACAGATATAAAAATTAAAGATTTTTTTATTAATGGAACTGTAACTGATATTATTAAAGGAAATTATAATGAACAGATTCTTTCTGTTAAACATCTGATTTCAGGTTTTGAAAAATATCCAGAGTATGATTTTTCAGTTAAATATACAAATCAAATGAAAACAGTTTTAGAAAAACTTGAAGAGAGTTATAAAATAGTTCTTATTGCAAGAGAAGCAGAAGAGAAAGCTCTTAGAAAACTTAAAGAAGAAGAGGATAATTATGACTCTCTTTTAAGAAAAATTGCTAATTTTATTAGTAATGAGATAACAGATTAGAAAAAACAGCTTAAAACTAAATATTTAAACTAATTCTGGAAAAAACATTGTTTAAAACTAAATATTTAAGCTCATTCTGAAAAAAACATTGTTTAAAACTAAATATTTAAACTCATTCTGAAAAAAACATTGTTTAAAACTAAATATTTAAGCTCATTCTGAAAAAAACATTGTTTAAAACTAAATATTTAAGCTCATTCTGGAAAAAACATTGTTTAAAATTAAATATTTAAGCTCATTCTGGAAAAAACATTGTTTAAAACTAAATATTTATTTT
>DYRY01000246.1 GCA_020718465.1 Anaeromyxobacter dehalogenans
CTATTTGCTGCCTCATTTTTAAAGTCAATAATTGTGCTTTTTAGTTTTTCTAATCCAAAATCGAAATATCTCTGAAAGAATCCAAATCTTTTTTCAAAAATATCACTCTCCTCTTTTGAGAGATTTTCATCTTTTTGGTAATCTTGCTGGATAAAATCTATGATATTAAATGTTTTTTTGATAAGTTGGTTTTTATCGAGTTCAAACTGGTCAATCTCCTCAAGAATTCCCTTTTGAAACTCAATAATATTTTGAAAAGTTAAAATTGCTGATTTCTCAATTTCAGAAAAGTTAAAATTTTTAGTAAATGTTTTAAAATCTAGCTCTTTTAAAAATTCCCTTTTTTTAGGTTCGGCTTGATCTATTTTTTTATTCACCTCATTGAGTTGTTCAATTAGTTTTGGTTTTTCCAAATATATTTTAATAAAAATATCTGTAACTTTAATATTTTCAAAAATTGGAATTAACCCATTTTTCAAAAAAACTCCAAGAGTTAACTTTGCTTTTTCATCCTCATTGAAAATAGTGTTTGTTTCTGAAACATTTTGAGAGTAATCTTTTTCAACAAAAACCGAGTTGCAAGGGTAGAGAGGTTTTTGAACAGTGTTATTTATCCTTATTTCATTCCAATTTGTAAAACCAAATTCACAATATCTATTAGTTTCATTCACAAAAATATCGTAACTTCTATTATATTTTTTGCTGTAAATATGGTGATTATTACTATTTTCATTCATAAATGGAAATAGTTTGTTTTTAACTAAATTTTTAGCCTCCTCAAAAGAGGGCATTCTCCAGTTTCTAAAGCCATCAAGTTCAAATGTTTTTAAGTAGTTTAATGCTTCATCATAATTATAACCTCTTGTGTACCCATTTATATCTTCAGTATAATACAATTTATAATAATACTCCAAATGTGGCCAAATAAGGGAAGTTAGTTTGTCGAAAACAATTTTATTTCTGTTTTTAAAAAAGAAAAATCTCTGTTTTTTTATTGCCTCTAAAACCGATTTTTCACCATCAGAGATTTGAAGTTTTTTATCTATTTTATCCAACTCAAATTGAACATTACTCAATTTGCTCTCAATATCATTTTTTTTCATTAAAACAGAGTTTCTCTCATTCTCTAACTCTAAACTTAACTCTTTACTTCCTGAGAATCTATTAATATCCTCTAAAGAGAGCTCTAGCTCTTTTTTTTGATTAATTAAAGAGTCCAACATATCCATAATAGTAACTACTTAGCGGAAAAATAAAAAGCTTGAAAAATGAGAAGAAAATAAATAAAATGATGAGATGGAAGTGAATGTTATAGAATTACTACAAATAATAGAAAGACAAGCAAAAGAGATAGAGCAACTAAAGATAAGGATAAAAGAGTTAGAAGATTTATTATCAAAAGATATTAAAAATAATAAGAAATCATCACATTGTAGAAAAGACATTTAAAGAGTTATTTGAGTTAAATGTAAGTCAATGATATTATTTGAATAAAAGATATGATTCTATAATAAAAAATGGATTAAAAGAGGAATTATCATTTAAAAATAGTGATGAGAAAAAATCACAAAGTCAAAAATTATTAAAAAGATTAACAAAATATAAAGATGGATATTTAGGATTTGCATATTATGATCATATTCCATTTACAAATAATCAAGCAGAGAGAGATATAAGACCAATAAAAGTTCAACAAAAAATATCAGGAACATTTAGAACCCAAAAAGGTGCTGATAATTATCTTGGAATTATGTCAATAATTTCAACTTTGAACAAACAAAAAATGCCAGTTTTAGAGTCATTAAGAAAAATTTTTGATAATCAATCTTTAATTTTTAATTCCGTTTAAAATTTTTCCGCTAAGTAGTTACAATTAATCAATAGAAAAATAACAAAAAAAGATATATTTGACTAAAAGTTAATCAATAAAGTTTTTAATTTGGAAGAGTACAATAGGTTTCAATTCCTTCACCAAATTGATTTGTAAAATCAATTAGTTCACCATAAAAAAGGTTTTTAGCAAGATGACACATCTGTAAATAAGCTGCCTGATTCCAATAAATTCCAGGAGAAATGATTCTTGAATCTCTTTGATCAAAAAGAAATCTCTCTTTTCCTGTATAAAAAAGGGACCATAAATATGGAGAGACAGAAAGAATAATTCGTTTAACATCCCCATTTTCAATATGAGAATTAACCCATTGAATAATCTCTTGAATAAACAGTTCTGTTTCAGATAATCTTATTCGAGAACCTGCTCTTGACTTTCCTTTCTGTTTTAGATAGGTAATTTGTGCTTTCCCCTGTTTTTTACGAACCATATAACCACGAAAAACTTTATGAGCTAAAAGTTTATCATCTTTAAAATATCCACAAGAGGCTTGACCAGCCTCAATTAACATAACTAAATAGTTTCCTATTTGATAGGATATATCTTCAGGAGTATTTCCTATAAAAAGTGGTGGAAGTCGAAGCATAATCTTTTGATTATCAATATTTAATGTAACTCTTCCCTGTTTTCCAAACTTAAAATCTTGTTCAAGATAATTAGAGTAGTTTTTCTCCCAATGTAACCACAACTCTTTTGCATCTTGGTAAGCTATTTTTTCATGATATGGTATCATTTTTTAATATTTACACAAAAGCAATTACATTTGCAACTAAAGAGAACAATTTGAGGTTCTTCTGGTTTTATGCCTTCTCTTTTTGCCTGTGAATTAGCTACATCTATTGCATGTTTTATTTCTGCAATCTCTTTTCTTGATAATCTTCTTGTGTGACCACTATTTGATCTCTCTCTTTCGCCACTACTATCAACTCTTTTTCCTGACAATTTAATTCTCCAAGATAGTAAATCTTTAATCTATCATCAAGAATATCGTAAATTATTTTAAAATGCAATATTATTTTTAATATTATAAAAAAATGTAATCTCAATGTTTCAATTCCTCAAAGGTAGAGTAAAAAGAATCCATTTGGTAATTTAATGCGGGTTCATATATAGTGTTTCAATTCCTCAAAGGTAGAGTAAAAAGAAGCATATCTATTCAAAACCAATTATGAATTTAGTGTGTTTCAATTCCTCAAAGGTAGAGTAAAAAGATAGTTTAGTATACAACGATGGAAAATGGCATATTATGTTTCAATTCCTCAAAGGTAGAGTAAAAAGGGGACCTTTTTATCCACATATTATCTCTTCCTTAAAGTTTCAATTCCTCAAAGGTAGAGTAAAAAGAAT
>DYRY01000247.1 GCA_020718465.1 Anaeromyxobacter dehalogenans
TTATTTTAACTGGGAATCTTTAAAGTTTTTTGTCTGAATTAGGGGTAGCAGATCACTTCTTGAACTTTGGGCAATATCTCTATAGTCGTGCCGTCTTTAGTTTGTATAACACCCACATAGTTTTGCGCTTGAAGGACTTTACCATATCCTTTTTTTGTAGTGATTTTGAGATACTGCATCGTTTCATTTTCAAGCACAAACCGCTCAATGGTTTCAAAAGTAGTTTTTTCAATGTAGTTGTCTTTACTATCGTTTTTGCACTGAAGAGACTCAAACTCTTTTAAAATTATCGATTTTGCCATTTAAATATTTCAAGTATTAATATTTTTTCTTTTTCAACCTTATAAATAATCGTATAACCATTGTATATCATATCATGATAAGCGCCATCTTCAAAATAATATGATGACCTATATTTCAGGGGAAAATGTATCAAATCTGTTATTTTTCGGTTGAGTTCATTTTCAAAATCTATAGCAGCTGATTTTTTATCCTTTGAGATGTACAAGAGTATGCCAGTCAAAGCCTTTAAAAACTTAGGCTTTTTTTCTATTGTCATCTCTCGATACCCAACTCATCTTTGAAAAATCGATTCATTTGTTCTTCGTATTCTGCTTCACTCAACCCCACTTCTTGCTCAGCCTCATAAACTCTTCGTCGCACCTCTTCAACACTACTTACCACCACGCTTTGTGGATAATTGTTTTCAAAGTCATAGGTGTCCTCCTCAATAATCTGCACTTTATGGTCATTGACAAAACTGTCTATCATCGCTTTGAAATGAGGGAAAAAACTGTCATCGATTTTAAGATTTAAAGTTTGCATTTTATTCTCCTTGGCTTGGGTTTACTATTGTAGCATAATCAAAGAATGGCTTAATCGCATAAGTCATTTTAGACTCTTCAAGATACTCCTCTTGTTTATAACCAAAAATATCATCTTTGATTTCTCTTCTATCAACAAATCCATCTCCTAAAACCATCAAAATCTTCTCCCAGTCATCATAAAAATACTCTTGCAAGAGTGGGATAATCTTGTTTCTCATAACACTATCCAAATCATCTTTGGTCTCAATATCTATAAAATAAGCATGACCGATAGTGTGGTCTCTATCATAAAGATACTCTACTCTTTTATTGATGGTTTCAAGAAGTGATTTAACATTTACACCCGCAACTTCAAAATCAAGAAGTTGGGCTTTTGGCATCATCTCCACAAACTCAAATCTTCTACGAAGTGCCGTATCCATGAGAGCAATGCTTCTATCGGCTGTATTCATTGTGCCGATAATGTAGAGATTTGAAGGCACTCCAAAATCATCTCCGCTATATGGCAACCTAACTCTTATCTCTTCATCTGCCCCTATTCGTTTACTTGGTTCTATGAGAGTAATAAGTTCACCGAAGATTTTGGAGATGTTTCCTCGATTGATTTCGTCGATGATGAGGATGTAGTTTTGAATTTGTTTTTTATCATTCACAGAAGATACATTTTCATCAATTATTTCTTTCCAATCAATAAAACCATTTGATTGTCTACCCAAAATAACAGAAGATGCTGCGCTCATGCTTTGAAATGTATAATCTTCTTCTAAAATATAAAACTCATCTTGCTCAATAAATTTTGCAGTTTTAAGCACTTTGCTTTTTAATGATGCATAATTATACCTATGAAAGGAATCTGCTTCTCCTTTTCGTATTTTTGAACCCTTTAAAACTCTAAAATTATTTTCATCATCTTGAATTAATTCAGCTTGAATATTTAAAGATTTTGCATTTAAAACAAATCTTTTTTTATTGATATGTGATGAAGTGTTGCTTATTGAAAATTCCTCAAATGATTTTTTGGATAATTTTTTAAAAATACCATCAGCAATATCATAAATCATCTCTTCGCCATCTTCATTGCCTTCTTTACCAGATGGTATTGCCTTTATCCCCTCCACAAACTCTTCATACCCATAGCTTTGATGAAATGTCACAAACTCTATCTGTCCAACTTTTTTATACGCTTCAAATTTTGCTTTGAGTTCTTCTCTGTTCTCATCATCCGCAACTACCCTATTTTCTACAATCTCAATCGCTTTATTGATAGTATTATAAGTTTTTCCAGTGCCTGGAGGACCGTATAGGATTTGGTTCAGGGGATGAGTTTTCATGGCTTCTTCTCCATTTTCATTTTTCAAAATATATTCAAGCAATTTACCACTAATTGTTCTTTTGCCTTGTATATTTCCATTGAGTCCATTTGTTTGTAAATTTTCTGAAGATAAAGTCTGTTGATTGGTAAATTTTAAAAGTTCAAGACGAAAATAACTCTCTGGAATCATCGGGTCTGTTCGTTTTTCAAACTCACTTTCGTCATGATTTAAAAGCTCATCTTTTCTTAATCCTGATTTGATTACTTTTGCTTTAGCGATAATAGCCCCAATAGGTTTAGAACCATAAAGATAGACTATGTCATCTCCCTTGATAGAATTATTTTGTCCATTTCCCCAATCAATAATTTGATATTTTTTAAATGCGCCTATCGCATCGTAATGACTTTGGTTGCTTGGTATAAGCCAATATGCTATACTACTAGATTGTAAAAACTCTATATATTTTGAAATAGCGGCACTTGGAACTCTTGATTGTGTATCAATATTAAACTGGTGCAAGTCACCATTTTTTAGTAGTCTTTTTTGTATATTTCTCAAATACTCCATATCTGTACAAAGAAATAGATTTGAATACTCTACCTCACCAAACTCGGCTAATTTCTCTGGCAATAATTTTTTTAGTGCCATTGGATATGAACTTATTGGAGTTTGTGTATCTACTACTGTATTGAGCCATTTTTTAAAATCATTTTCTCTTTCTATTTCACTCACCTCTTACCCCCTTTCCTCTTCCAAAACTTCCCACTTACCTTAGTGTTTACCGAACTTTTTACCGACCCTGCTTGTAGCTTCTTCGACAGATACTCAAACCGATGCTTGTGTGGGCTGCACCAATACCTCCAAAGGCAAGTGCAAACCCTTTGCGAGATTGTAAATCATAGTCAAAGACAATCCTACTTTACGGTTCAGCACTTCTGAGACTTTGCTTTTGTTGCCTATGTAAGGTACAAGGTCTTTTTGTTTGAGATGCATCTGCTCCATGCGCACTTTGATGGCTTCTATGGGGTCTGGCTCAGACATAGCCCAAGCTTTCTCTTCGTATTTTTCTATCAGAAGGGCTAACACTTCAAGCT
>DYRY01000248.1 GCA_020718465.1 Anaeromyxobacter dehalogenans
AAAATAGGAAGCGTATCGGAAATACGAATATTTGATCCAGAAAAAAATTCATAAGGATTTCCTTGAGCAGTAAAATCTTTTGCCTTTAAAATGAGAGACTCTGGTTTTTTTATAAGAGTTTTAAATGAATACACACCGCTCCAATTTCCTATGTTTCCTCCTTCATCAATCGCTCGTACTCGAATAAAATATTCTTCTGAAGGATCTAAAAATGGAATATTTACTGTTCTTTCCCCTGAATATTGATACTCTCCAGAAGGAATATCTTGATATAAAGGTTCAAATGATGGATTAAAAGCAACTTGAATTTGATGTGTTATTTTTTGAGTTTTATTAGTATCAGTAAGTGAAAATTTTAAATCAATAGAAGAAGCAAAAGTAGACGATCCTTTTGGTATACCAACAGTGGAAGCTGATTCAAATACATCAAGAGAAGAAACTACTGGAGGTGCATCAAATACTTTTTCAAATTGAAAAGGAGCACTCCAAGATGAAAAAATTCCATCTTGATCTACAGAACGCACCCTTACGAAATAAACCCCAGATTGAGATATATTTTCTAACGAAAGTGAAGTGGAAACACTCGGAGAACTCGGTTCTATAGTAAGAAACGAATCTCCAGTTTTTTCATAAACAAGAGAAGAAAAACGAGCATCAGATGAAACCTGTACAACAGGAGCAATGCTTTTTGTTTTATCAACAGTATCAGCTGAAATTCTCAGAAAAAATTCTGGTTTCGAATCTAAAATACTTTCTCCAGAAGAAAAATCTTTCGAAAAAGATACCCCCTTCTCAATAACACTTTGCTCTGCAAACGCAGAAAATGAGGCAAAAAATGCAGAAAAGAGAAGAAAACTAAAAAAGCTCGCAAAGTATTTTTGTTTTTTTATCATAAACTTTTTATAAAGGTATGTATTTTTATTTTTATTTTTTTATTTACGTATTTTGTTTTTTTTCTAAGGTTTTTATTGCTTTAGTAAGTTTATTATACCACTATTTTTGGAAAAATTGAATGCATTTTTTTTGTAAATCCATATGAGAAATTTTTATACATAAAAGATTGTTTTTTTCTAATTTTGCTTTTCTATAAAAAAAACTATCAATTCTTTCCACTTGCTCCTTTTGACATTTTCTTTTGAGCTCTTCATCTTGTATTTTTACACATAAACTTGAATCCTTTTTTTCCCAAGCAGCAGAAAACAATACTCCATCTTTACATTTTTTTTGTTCTTTTTCATCAGTAATTTTTTCACAGTATTCATAGTTCAAAGTTTCTTCTGCTTTTTCAAAAAAAGAAAAATCAGATACCTCACGCTCTTTTTTTCTGCAAAAATCTAAAATTTCTCCAGAAAAATCTGCGCAGTTAATAGTTTTCCCAGAAGAAAATGCAGAAGAAATAGACATTTTAAAACAAAATTCTTCATCTGATTCTAACTTCCATTTTTGATCAGTACATTGAGATGGATTATCTGAAAAAGATTCAAAATCCTCTTCTGTTAAAAAACGACGCAAGCAGAGATATTTTTTTTCCGTATCTGATATTTCCTTACATTGATTTTCATCAGAAGCTGTTTTTGAAATATATGATTCTTTTTCATCTAAACATTGCTTTTGAAGAGCCGCTGAAGAAATATTAAGACAAAGAGAGTAATCTCTTTTTTCATGCGCAGAATTTAAAATAATTCTATCGGTACTGATATCAATCCCCGATAATTCTTCTGAGTTATTCGTATTGAGATCATCAGAACTATTATTCGTACCTTCTTCATCTCTCTTTAGAGTATTTTCTCCACCTTTTTCTGATTCTAATCCTGTTTTTGTAATTTCTTCGTTTACTGGAGATGTATCTTCTGAAGATTTTAAAAAAAAATTTTCTCCTATAAAAAAAATACCAAATAATAAAAAAATACCACCCAAAAAAATAGGTATTATTTTTTTCCAGAGAGTGTGAGAAAAAGAATATGATGATAAAGGATCATGAGTCATAACTCTTACAAAATAATAAAAATATAAAAATCATAGAAAATCATTTTTATACTACATTAACATATAATTAAACAAAAGTAAATTTATAAAAAGATAAAAATAGGTATTAACTATTTTTTCTGTCAAAATATTCTTTTATTCCTCGATATGTTCCGTAAAAAATATTTCTATTGTGGCATACATTACATTCAAATTGAATTTTAGAAGCCAATTTTTTCTTATTTTCTTCCGAGCTACTCCCTAATCTTGTAACCTCCTGAGGAGACTTACAATCTTTACAGTAAAAAACAATAGCATCTTTTTCTTCTCCAAAATCTTGAATTTTTTCTTTCGAAAAATCTTTTTTTTCTAAACTTAAGAGAGCATCATAATCAATTTCAGCAGAAATTTCTGAATCTTCTAAATCCTGCAAAAAATCATATTTTACTTTTTTTTCCGATGATGAAACAGTATCTTGACTTACAAGAGATACAAAAGAATCAATGTTTATCATATTTCTCTAAAGAAAGATCTTTTTCTGGTTGCATTTTTATACTTGAAATATCAATATCTTTCCTATCAATAGGAATTTTTTTTTCTTCTCCTTTTGGTAAAAAATCTTTTGAAAAAATGGATCCCACTAAACCAATTCCACATGCAATAAAAGTAAGCATTAGTCCAATACCTACTTCATAATTTGAATTGTCTGGCAAAAGACCATGAAGCGTAAAATTCGCTAACACAACAGTATAAAGTCCTTGAGAAAAAAGAACAATGAATAGATTTCCATGAGAAAATTTTCCTAAAAATCCTTTTTCTGAAAGCACTTCTCTTAAAATTATTAAAAGAGAAAAGAGGAAGAATGAAAACAAAAAAAATCCAAATATAGAAAACTTTCCAAATGCAGAAGACGAAAAACTCCAAATTTTCCCTTCTGAAAACCAAGGAAAAAATAAAAATACCATTCCAAAAACCGAAGCAAAAAATATCAACCGCCTTCCAAAGGGCAAGTCAATAATTTTACCCCAAAGGTATTTTAATTGTAAAAAAAATGATTTGTGATGATGCCTCATAGACAATAAACTGACTCTATTAAAAAATAGTAAAATATTGTTTTACTTACCACTACTCTATCATAAAAAAAATTTAAACAAAATAAATAATTATTCCCCGAAAATTATCCATTAAAATTTGCAAAGAGTGTTTTATATAGGACTTACGCAAAAAGAGGAAAAAAGTCTTGACAGGTTTTTGGGGTCAA
>DYRY01000249.1 GCA_020718465.1 Anaeromyxobacter dehalogenans
AAAAATCTTATTTTTTAATTATCAAATAGAAAAAAAACAGACTCTTTTATAACTACTCCACCTTAACAAATCCCTCAATTTTTACTTTATCAAAAAGCAGTTTTCCTGACTCTGCAAAATTATTTAATGCTAAAGTATTCATTTTATCAGAACTAAAATTGAATGTTCCAATTTTATGCCAACCAAAGGTTTTTCCTAAAGTGTTAAATTGAATATATGATATTTCACTACTATGTGTTACTGTATATGAAAACCTTGATGTTAATGTATTATTTATATTATTTGGTTTTTTAATTTCAGGAATATAAACCATTACATCATACTCTCCTGATATATCAACTGTAAAATCCCAAATAGCCTCGAAAGAGGGACTATTTTTATCAGAGTAGGCTACTAAACATAGCTCTTCTAATTCAGTTACTTCTGTTGAAACAAGAGGTAGGCTACCTTTTAAATAGAATCTATTAGACTCAATTGTTACTAAATCAGTTTTCCAGACTCCACCAACATCAACAATACAGGTATCACCATTAAAAATATAACCTCGTTCACACAAACAGCTTGTTGTTGCACTCTCTAAAACACAAACTCCATGCTCACCACAATCTCTGTTAGAACATTTATCAATAGGATAGTATCTTCTAAAGGCATCGTAATAGTTTATATTATTTGTGTTAACAGCTGGAGTTCTCCAAACTGCTGCACCTGCAACACCAACATTATATCCTTTACTCTCAAGCCACTCAAATTGATTTGCTTGTGATGTTGAGTCATGATACTCCCAAGCAAAACCCCAAATAAGTCGATGTGACTCTATTGCATGATAATCTTTATAGGCTTGACCTTTAGTTTCATCTCCATTATTTTCAAAAAATAGTGTGCTTTTTGTATATGGATCCATTGTTGCAACATAATCAACCTCTGTTTCCCCTGAAAGTCTACTCATTGGTGCAATTGTTGACCAAGTTGCATGTGCCACCATTAGTTTTTTTCCATGTTCATGAAGTCTTTTTGAGAAATAATCAACAAGAGCAATATATTTACTCTGAGTCTCTGTTACAACTTTTTTAGTCTCAACATCAAGACAATATCCTGTATAACCATGAGTTGTTGCCTCTGAAATCATATAATCAGATAACTCCTCTCTATTATCCCAAAGCTGATTTATATAGTTTGTTATATATGCCTCATCATGTTCTGGACGACGAGTATTAGCGTTTATCATTGGCCAAGCCTCAAGAGAGTCATTAAGAATTAGTGTTGTTGGATTTGTTACATTTAAAATCTGCCAAACTCCACCATTCATTGTATATCTTTCATAAGAGACTCCGGTTAAAGCATCAAGCTGTTCTGTTACCTCTGCATGTTCAACCTCTGCGGTTCTTGTTCGACTACAAAACTCAAGGCAAAACCAAGGAAAAACAATCTCATAAGTTTGTGTTGCAACTCTATTGGGTGTTTTGTTAAATATTTTATACTGCTTCTCCAAATCTATAATCTCAAAAACATAGTTTCCACTTGGAGTCATCATTAAATTAACCTCAATATTCTCAAGCTTTGTTTCTAATTTCATGTATTTTTTTGGTAGATTTTTAACTAAATAGTCATTACTAAAACCACTATTAGCCATAACAACAGGAATAAGAATATAGTCTGTTTCTCCTTTACTATTTTTGAAGTTAACTTTGATTGAGTTGTATTTTATGCCACTCAAATCATCTGTTTTTGTTCCATAAATAGTAACAGCTGTTTGAAACATTGATTCACCACTTAATTTATCAATATCAATCCAACTGTTTTTTTCAAAAACCTCAATACTAAATGGTATATCACTACCTAAAACAAAAAAAGATTCACTATTTCCATTAAGATAAAGTAGTGGTATCTTTCGATTTTCAGTTGCAAATATTGATATTGATAGGAACAAAAATAGAAAAATATGATTCATTATCAATCCTCAAAAAACTAGAGTTTAATTATCTTTTATTTTCTTTAAAAAATCAAATATTAAAACAGTATTGGATAATATATAGAAAGTTTAAAAAACGATTTTTTGACTTTTTGAATCTCAATTGTTTAATATGGGTTTGGTTTAGAGAGGATGTTTTATGAATATTAAACAAAACTTAAAAAAAACCTCTAAAAATGGGGCAAAAAAAGTAACGAAGCCAAAAAAAATAGAGAGTGTTTTGCCTAAAAATGTTATGAAATTTCAAAAAGAGGCACTATTTTTAGGAAAAATATTTGGAACAATATTTTTAACACTATCAATATACACTCATCACTACACTGATCCATCATTTAATAGAGTTAGTAGTGGAGATGTTAGCAACATTTTAGGTCGTTTTGGTAGTTATAGTTCTGATATATTCTTTCAGATATTTGGAATCTCTGCATATCTAATTCCACTTGGGATATTTCTCTATTTTTTGAAAAAAAACTTTATACCAACAGTAAAACCACTCTATTTTGCTTTACAATATACATTAGTGGTATCAATTATATCCTCATTTATAGGAATTTATACAGAGTATAACACTCTTTATTGTGGTTTTATGGGTGTTCTTATTGCTCCATTTGCTGTTAGCCTATTGAATAAAGTTGGTACATGTCTGATTTTATCATTTATATTTTTGGTTGGTTTTATTACAATCTCAAACATACCAATTGTATCTTTAATGTATGAGTTTTATAAATTTTTATCTTTAAAAACTGTAAGTTACTCAATGAATCTCTTTTTAAAAGCAAAAGAGATATTTAAAACTTGGAGAGAAAAAAGAGCTGAATTAAAAGAGTTTAAACAAGATAGTAAAACAATATCAGATGTTTTTGATGAAGAGGATTTGTTTGCAAACTCTTCAGATAAAAAAAACAAAGATAAATCTTTTATTAAAACAAAAACAGAAAAAGAGTCAGCAGATTTTTCTAAAAATGATTTTACTTTTAAAGCTAATACAGATAGTAATTTAGAGAGTGGTTTTGATGTAAATTCTCAAAAATCAGATGTTTTTGTTGTCTCTAAAGGTTTTTATAGAAACTTAAATGATAAAGAGGCCGATTTTTATGATACTAAACCCTCACTCAAAAAAAATGAAAACACAGATGAAAAACAAAACGAGTTTATTAATTTAGATATAAATAAAATAGAAGAAAACATTATTTCAGACAACAAAAATATTATTTCAGACAACAAAAATATTATTTC
>DYRY01000250.1 GCA_020718465.1 Anaeromyxobacter dehalogenans
CTTTTTCAATCTTTAACATCATCTGTTATAGACTCTATAAAAGTTGCTTTTGGTGATAATGTTGAGAATAATATTGATTTTTTCAAAAATATCTCAAAAAATAGGTTATCTGTTTTTACAATTCTCTATTTTGGATTGAATATAAATCTTGATAATCTGCTTCAGGCTGCTGGTTATTGGGAGAATATCTATAGAGATTTTTTCAAAATTACATCAAAAAATGAGGAAGAGATTATTGATTTAACTGATGAGATAAGAAAAAATAGAGATTTTAATATATCTGAACTTTCAGAAAACTCTGTTAAAAATTTTTCACTATTTTTAAAATCAGACTCAAACAAAGTTGTTATGAGTAACTTTTTAATTGATATTGATGTGCTGAAAAATATCTATATTGAACAGGAGAGTTACACTTTCTCTATTATTTTTACAATTCTTCAAGAGCTTGTAAAAAACATGTTAAAATATGGATCTATAGATTCAGAAGAGCCA
This sequence comes from Anaeromyxobacter dehalogenans, assembly GCA_020718465.1. Lineage (GTDB taxonomy): Bacteria > UBP6 > JAFGXH01 > JAFGXH01 > JAFGXH01 > JAFGXH01. The sequence continues at coordinate 493 of DYRY01000250.1, forward strand.
TTTACAATAAAGGCTGTTGAGTTTGATAATAGCTATAAAATCACTTTTAAAAACAGAATAAAAACTCAAGAGACAAATAAAATTGGCACACTAAAGGGGCTTGAGATGATAAAACTTTTTTCTGAAATTCTTGGTGGTTTTGAGAAAAAAATAGATGAAAATCGATTTGAAATTACAATAACAATAAAAAAAGATTTTATAAGTGAGGATTAAAATGAGGATTTTATGGGTTGAGGATGATTCAAATGTTGTTATAAGTGGTATTTTTGATGAGAAATATTTTCATAAATTTCTCTCTGATGGTGAAATTAGTGAATTAGAGTCCAAAAAGGGTGAAAATCAAATAAAAGTAAAAAAATATCTCAAAACAGTTAAAAATCCGATTTTTCTAGCTCAAGATATAAAAACAGCTCTTGAGTTAATTGAAAAAGAGTCTCCTTTTGATAAAATAGTTTTAGATATTAGATTTCCAATAGATGATATTGAGCTTTATGACTATTTAAAAGATGATATAAAGTCAAAAAAAGAGGATGCTTTAAAATTTATAAAAGATGATTTTTCTGGCATTTTATTGAATCATATTATTGTTAAAAAATATAAAAACTTTTTTAAGTGGGGAAAAGATAAAATTGTTAACTCTATCTGCTTTTTTACAGGAAATAGTATAACTGTTGATAGTTTTAAAAAAGAGATTGAGTCTAAAATAGATCACAATGTTTTTAGATATGATAGTGATGCCGAGGAGATAAAAAGTTTTTCTAAAAAAGAGACACCAGAGCAATTTATCTCTTGGTTAGTTGGTGATGAGTATACATTAATTTTTAAAAAATATTTACCAGAAAATATTGTTTCATCTGCTATTGAGAATTTTTTAGAGGTTACAAGAAATAAAGACTCTTCAGATAAAACAGTTATAAAGGGAAATTTAGTTCATTTAAGGCAACTAATTGAGAACTATATTGCAAAAAATATTATTTCAAAAATATCTGGCTCTAATATTATTCCAAAATGGAAACCACAAATTGAGAAAAATAGTAATCAAATAAATATGGGTGGATTTTTATCAACTCTAAATAGTGTTGTTCCTTATTTAGATAAAAAAGATGGAAAAGATAAAGGTTTTTTAATTTTAACAGATGAGGAGATTAAAAAACTATTTGATTTTTTAAAATTACAACATAATTTTTCAGAAATTGGAGTTTTTAAATTCAGTTTTGGGGCTTTAGATAGTGCTATTCAACAAAATAATGATACAACTTTAAAATCTTTGTTAAAAAATATAACAAATATTGATGAATTACTATTTAGATTTGAAAACAGATTAAATAGTTCTCTTAATGTTACTGAAACAATCTACTTTTATCTTCAAAACTGCTGGTCAACTCTTAGTGAACTGATTCATGATGATGGAAAGCTTTCTGAAAAAGGGGAGGCTTTTATTCAAAAAGAGGAGAGGGCTGTTAATATTATAAATCTTTTATACTACCAACTCAAAGAGATTATTTTGTGGTTTGGGGAAGTTATGGAGAGTTTAAAATAGTCTGAATATGATTTTCAGTTGTTTTAAAAAGTTCTATATCAAAGAGATTTTTGTATTCATAAAAACAGTTTTTAACAGTATTTTTTTCTAAAAAATAGAACTAATTTTTATCTAATTATCTCATTTTTATTATGTTAAAAATCTAATATACTACTATTTTTTGATTGTATTATTTTTTATTTTGGTTTATAGTAGATTTATCTATTCAGGAGAGAAAAATGGGTGATATATTTAGCACAATATCTCAATTAATTAAAGAGATTGATGAATCTGGTAAATATTTTCCAAAAGTGGATATATATGCACTTAAAAAATCTAAAAAAAGTAAAGCAAATTATAATATTATTTCTGGTAATGATAGTGAACTCTCTATAGACTGGCCAAAAACATCCTATGATAAAGAGATGGATTTTCTTTTCATGCTTGATTTTAATAGTTTTCCAGAGTTAAAATCAGATTACTCAAACTATGCAGCTCTTGGTTTTTTTATTGAAAATGATGAGGATTGGGATTTAGGTGAAGCTAAGTCAGATGATTCTGATTTAGAATCAGATGATTATGATGATGATGATTTTAGTGGAATGGGATTTCAGCAACAGGAGACGAAAATAGTTTTTTTTACAGAGGAGGAGCTTAAGAAATCGAAAATAAAAGGTAAAGAGTTTTTTGAAGTTATAACATTCTCGGTTCCATATATAATTTTTGGAGATCCAGAGGATGAATATTTTAGTGCAGATAAAATTTTTAAAAATATTGAGGAGCCACTGAAATCAAAATTTAAAGAGCTTCAAAATAAAGTATATAGTTTAGGTGCAAGAGTTTATGGGGACCCAATTTGGCTTCAATCAAATGATGGTGGACCAAATGGTTTTATCATGCAGTTTGATGAGAAGTTTATAGATATAAATCTTGGAGATTCCGGTATTATGTATGTTTATAATGACTATGCTTTTTGGCAATGTTATTAGTTGTTTCTTGTAATCATTTTTTTTGATGTTGGATATTCGATAAATCATAACATCATTATTCAATCTAACAGTATAACTCCTATTCAGAAAACTAAAAAAATAGAAATTAAGAGATAATAACTGTTTTTTTTCTGTTAATTATAAAAATTAATTATAAAAGTTTTATATAATTATAATG
>DYRY01000063.1 GCA_020718465.1 Anaeromyxobacter dehalogenans
TTTCACTATTTTTCAGTGTTTTATACTCATTTTCATAAAAAGAGCCAATATAATCCAAAATTCTGATTGGCATTGTTATATCATTTGATGATTGAATTTCTGTTAAAACATCAATATAGATATCTGTTCCTTTATATTTTACTTTCCAAATGATATCAGAAGCTCTCTCTTGAATATTTTTTGTAACATAACCTCTTTCAACTCTTTCAAGAGTTGTGAAATCCAAATCATCCACCCAAGATTGTTTTACCAAATGAACAAGCAACTCTTCAATTATCCTTTTTTCTTGAAAGAACCTTCTAAAAAACTTATCAATTGGATGATGAATAACAGTTTTACTTTTTTTTGGCATTATTGAATCCATAAATAGAACTATTTCTATTATATTATATCTCTGAATTTTTGCAATGGTTTTTGATTTTTTTTAAATTTTTAAATCTTACCCTTTTTATTAAAAAGATAATATTACTCAATTATATCAATTGATAAATTATCAATAAAAATATAACCATCTCCAGTTGATGAGTTATTTGAGTGATCTTTATAGAGACGAACTCCAAATCTAATTGAGTCAATATCAGTTAACTCATTACCACTCCATAAATGCATTAAAAAATCGGTACTCCAAGAGAGTTGTTGCCAATTTTCACTATTTTGAGTATATCCATCATTTGAGTATGGAACACCACTACCAATTTTACTTCCAAGAGAGTTATATATCTCATAAGTGACTCTTGCATCAACATTATTATCATCATCATAAACAAAAATTGAAAAATTGTAGTTTTTTGAATTATCAACTGCAACTTTAGGGGATAAAATATTTGCTTTTGTTTTATCCTCACCAACAAGAGAGTTAACTCTTGTAACTTTTGCAGAGAAACTACCTGAATTTATAATCTCACTCTCTTTTGAAATAGTTAAAGCATCTCCAATAAAAAAATCGGTTGGAGTATTTTCACTCCAAAGCTCAATATCTCCATTTTCTAAACTAAAAGGGGCTTTACAGTAGTGAGTTTCATCACAAATTGCTCCAAGTAATTCACAATCAGTTGTTTGATTACATCTATTTTCAGATAGAACACATAATGAATCATCTAAACAACTCTCCCACTCACTACAACCACTACAAATAGGGGTTTTTACAACTATATCATTTTCAGTTATTGGAAAAACTCTAAAATTACTATCTTCATAATCTAAAACTCCCCCTAAAGATATAAGTTTATCATTAAGAGATACAACATTTAAAACTCCAATATTGAGAGTATCTTTCACAAATATCTGTTTTCCACTCTCATCAGAAAAAACATAGTGTTGAGGAAGAAATAGAGTCATATTAAATCTGCTATCTAATTTGATATTAACAAGCATAGACTCAAATTGAGAGATATTTTCATCAAAATAGTCAATAGTGATAGGGTTAAAAGATTTTTTTTCATCATTTAAAATAGTAACAGATGCTCCATCAGTTCTAACCTTTTTTTTACCCATCTGATTATCTAAAACTCCAACTACCTCAACTTTACTTCCTATTTCAAAACTAAAACTACCAGCAGTTGTGAAATATATATATATTCCACTATATGGATTTTCAGAGTTTTGAAGATATAATCCTTTTATATTACCTGTTTGTGAATATGCAATAGCTAATATGTTGGAGGAGGTTTTAATCTGTTTATTCAGAAGTGAAGTCTCAATATGAAGCCAGTTTGTTGTTGTTTCAATAACTCCACTATTATCTTCACAAAAACCATTGCTATTACAGCTAAAACCATAACTACAATCAGTTGTTTTAGAACATCTCCCAGAAATGGGAATGCAAGATGTTTTATCATCACTACAACTCTCCCAATCAGAGCATTTAGAACAATCAAAAACACACTTTTTTAAATTATTCTCACAAATATAGTTTTCTCCAAAATTAATACAATCACTATTTATACTACACTCTTCATTTTCAACAGTTTTTTTCTCTGAATTATCTGAACATGAAAGTGTAAATAATAGAATTAAGATAAAAATAGTATAAGTTATTTTCATAAAACCTCCAAAAACCACAACAGAGTAACTAATAGAGAGATATTTTTCAAGTTATATTTTTCTGAAATAGTAGTAAATTAAAAATATTATGAACTAAAAATATTTTGAACTACAAAAAAAATATAGTTAAACCCCTTTAGTTTCAGGACTCCAGATAACTTTATGAATCTGAATTTGAACTCTTGAGTTTGGAATAGAGCTATCAAGGATTTTTTGGACTAAAATCTGTGGATTTAAAACTCCTAAAACTGGAGAAAATAGAAGGTGAGCCTTTTTATATAGCTCATATTTTTTGCAAAAATCTAAAGACCAATCAATATCTGCCTCTGTTTGACAAACAAATTTCACCTCATCACTTTTTTTGAGTTGTTCAATATTTGACAAAAGCATGAGTTCACTCATATTACTTGATGGAGTTTTGATATCCATAACAATTTTTACTTCTGATGGAATCTCTTTTATAGAGGTAGCTCCAGATGTCTCGATTGAGATAACTTTATTTAACTTTACTAATTTTTTTATGAGGTGGATTATATCTGCCTGTTCAAGTGGTTCTCCTCCAGTAAGACAGATATAGTCTGTTTTAAAAGAGTTAACTTTATTTATAATTTCATCAATAGTTAAATATTTCCCCTCAAAAAAGGCATATTTAGTATCGCAATATGAGCATCGAAGGGAGCAACCTGTAAATCTAATAAAAACTGTTGGAATCCCAATATAGCTTGATTCCCCTTGTATTGAGTAAAAAATTTCGTTTACTTTAAATATCATAAAAACATCTACTCCTCAAGATTTTTATACTGCTCTAAAAGAGCCTCCTCATTCTGTTCAGAGTATTTAACTTTAGATAAAATATCATCTATTTTAGAGGCTTTTACAATTGTATTATCAAATGTGAAAACTATCTCAGGAATTTTTCTCATAATTCCAAGAGTTGCAATCTGCTTTCTTATTAATCCTGTTATATTTTTAAGAGCATTATAGCTATCTTTTTCACTTTTTCCATCAGGAAGTGAGTAATAAACTCTTAAAGAGCTCAAATCTGGAGATAGTTTCATCTCAATAATCTCTAAACCTTTAACCCTAAAATCCCCAATTTCATAAAGAAAAAACTCTTGTAAAACTCTAAAAAGCTCCTGCTTAATTTTTTCGGTTCTAATTGACATTATCTGACTCCACAGATATAAACAGTATTGTTTACCATATTTTTTTTTAAAGATAAATAGAAAAATAGAATAAATCAAGATTTCATATATTGAACAAATATTTTAATGTTTCATAATTATAGTTTATCATAGAAATAATAGGATAAAATTATGGATAGTTAGATTATTAAATAAAAGTTTCTTATTTTTTAATTTTTAGAGAAAAATAAAGATTTTTAATAGAAGCTACAACCAGAAGAACCACTAGATTTTGATTCAATTTCAAGAATTATCTCTGAAGATTGAGATGTTTTTCCTTTTGAGTCTTTTGCAATAACTTTAAGATAATATTTTCCACCTTTTAAAGAGAGTATAGTTTTTTTAGTATCCTCAATCTCAAAAAATTCTAAAACCACTTTTGAAAAATCAGCTTTATCAGATATCACTAAATTGTATTTAGGAGTTTCTCCTTCAGGGTCAATTGATTCACTCCATCTAATATCAAATGGAACTGATTTTATGATTGAATTATTAAGTGGTTCCAAAATCTCAACTTTAGTTGGAACCTCCTCAATCTCATTAATAAAAATATCAATACTATCTCTATCAGAACATAAACTTATAGAGTTATCACAAGCCTCAACTTCAATCAAATATCTCTCATTTTCTACTAAATTAGTTAATATCTGTTGAGTTGTTGTTATTTCAGAGTAAAGGAGAGAGTTTTTATATATTTTATAATTTATACTCTCTCCTGTTGGAGCTATAACAGAGCTAAATTGTAAAGTGTATGATTTAGATGATAACTCTCCACTTTCTGATATAATAGTTGAAATATTTGGTTTTAAATCAACTAAATTTGCTCTTGATTCAATCATTGTTGAATCAGATTGTGAAATACCATCACTAATTGTGAGAAAAAATTTATAGTTTTCATTATGTTTATAAAAGAATTTTGGCAAGATTAATGTTTTACTATTATTTCCTAAATTTTGGTCAAAAAGAGTCCACTCTGTAAGTTTAATATCACCTTTAAAAAGAGATATATTATAACTTTTATTTTGAATACTGTTATTATCCTGAAATGTTAATGTTGGAGTTAGTGATTCAAATAAAATATTTAACTCTGTTATAGCTTGAGGTTTTTTTGCAATAGTTATATTTTGTGTTGATGAATTTGAGATATTTCCTGCTAAATCTACACTAAAAATCTCAAAATTGTAGGTTCCATTTTGTAAATTTGTCTCTATTTGGTGAGTTATACTCTCTTTGGGAAGCTCTTTTTGGTAGATATTAACTCCATCTTTTTTAACATTTAAAATATAGTTTGATAGACCAGACCCAGTATCACTTGAAGGATTCCAACTAAACTGAGGAGTATTGTCAAAAAAGTTAGGGGATGTTATTTGTGGTGCAGTTGGCTTTATTGAGTCTAAAAATATAGTTGTCTCTTTTGTGTTTGTGAAAGCAACTCTGTTTGATTGATCTAAAATAACTCCTCTAACAAATATTCTACAAACCCCCTCAAAATTTGGAAGCTCTATAAACTGCTCTCCTCCAACAGATAGATATTGTGATTCTGAAAACTCTGAATTAAAAGATAACTCAATATTTTGAAGATTTGCCTCTCCTTGAGTATACAAAATAACATCTCTCTCATTTGTAAATTGAGTTGAGTTTGTTGTTTTATCATAAACAGATAGTGTTAGAAGGTTTAAATTACTATTTTTCACAAAACTACCATAACTATACTCACTATTTCTTGAGAATATATCACTATATCTTGCTCTAATGTAGTATGGTGTTGCAACAGAAAAACTAAAATTGTTAACAACAATTTTTTGAGAATCCTCATCTGAAATTGTAAATGATAGTATACTTTTATCTATTTGAAAAAAATCATGATTTCTGGATATATCAATCAAATAGATTGAGAAAAAATCGGCTCTATTTGGTGATTGAATATAGATATCGGGATGAATATATGTATCAATAACACCATTTGGATAGAGAATTGTTGGTTTGTTTAAAATAGAAAAATCATCTGGAAGTTTATGAAAACTACTTGGGGAACCTGTTTTTATATATATTGGAAATAGATTTGACTTTTGAATTTTTGTTACATTTGCATCTTTATACTCTAAATTTATGTTTGAATAATTCTCATTTGTATAAAAAACATAAAATTTGCTATCAATATCAACAAAATAACCATAAAAACTGTTTTGATATTTATAAAAAATCGCTTTTTCAACTACTCTATCATGTCTTTTTGAGTGAATTTGTGTTATTGAAAAATCTGAGTGAATTTTATAGATATACAAATCTTTATCATTTGATACTAACATATAGTAATCACCATTTTCATCTTTAATTAAACTTAAAATTTTTGATGAGTTTGTTAAAACAGTATAACTTTGTCCTCCAATTACATCTCTAATAATTAAATTTGTACTATCTGATATAACAATAATATCAAATGGTGGAGTTGTTGCAAATCTATCAAAATTTGTTGTTGTTGGAAATATTGTTTCATAAACAACAGTTTCATTTGCAAAAACATATTTTCTTACTCCAGAATCCTGTTTTAAAATCATAGTATTGCCAAATGAGTGAGGAGTTATCTCCCCTTGAATTCTATCATTAGATGCTCTAATAAGTTCAACACTCTGTTCAGCCTCTCTATATTTAAAATAGTAATATTTATCCAAAAGATTAATATCGTAATCTAATGTAATAAAATAAAGATTATCATTTTCACAAAATAGTCCATGTATATAACCATAAAATTCAGATATTAGATTTTCAGAGTTTGTTGATAAATCTCTTAAGTATGTATTTGGACCTCTTAAATAAACTATATACTCTTTACCATTACAAACTGTTGTTTCTGTATAGTTTGTAAGTGATGGAGCTTCAAAAAGTAATGAAAAAAACAAAAATATCCACATATCTCCTCCATAAAGTGATTTATTTTTAAATTTTTACAAAAATTAACAAAAATGTCAAATATTTTTTATAAATATAGTCGACATTAATTGTTTTTTTAGATATTATGTTATTTTTATTTTGGAGAGATATGAGTTATAATATAGAGATTGCAAGGCATGCAGGATTTTGTTTTGGTGTAAAAAGGGCATATGATATGGTTTTGGAGGCATTAAAAACAGATAACTCTTTATATATGTTGGGGGATTTAATTCATAATAAAAGAGTTGTAAATGAGTTAACAGAAATGGGGGCAAAAGTTATCAACTCCCTTGAAGGAGTTAATGATGGAACTCTTGTTATTAGAGCACATGGAATTCCAATAGAAGAACTTAAAGTTGCACAAACGAAAGGATTTAAAATTGTTGATGCAACCTGTCCTTATGTGAAAATTCCACAAAAAGGGGCATTAAAACTCTCTCAAGAGGGATATTTTATTGTTGTTGTTGGAGATAAAGCTCATCCAGAGATTGATTCAATTGTGAGTTATTTAAATAGTGAAAACTTTATTGTAACAAAAAACATATCAGATTTAAATTATGAGTTTTTTAAAAAACATCCTAAAATAGGTGTTATTGCACAAACAACACTTCCACTTCAAACACTTCAAGAGATTATATCACACTCTCTAAACTATGCAAAAGAGATTAATATTATAAACTCTATATGTGATGCAACATTTATACGACAAGAGGAGACATTAGAGCTTGCCAGAAGAGCTGATTGTATGATTATTTTAGGGGGAAAACATTCTGCAAACACTACAAGATTAAAAGAACTCTCAAATGTTTACTGTTCCAATACACATCATATTGAATCGGAGCAGGAGTTAGAGGTTGATTGGTTTAAAAATGTAAATCATATTGGAATATCTGCTGGAGCCTCAACACCAGATGCACAAATAGAGATGGTAAGGCAATATATAATCTCTATTTTAGAACAGATATAGAAAAACTAATTTAAAAAACAAAAAACTAATTAAAAATAAACAAAAAAGTAAACTCATATATTGATATATAGCCTTTAAGATGTTATAATTCAACTGTTATTGTGATTTATATATTAAAATTTTTAAATTTTTAACAAAAATAATTTTATAAGGAAAAAAATATGGAGACTATTTTTATTTTTTTAATTCTTGAAGCAACAGCTATCTATCTCTCTTTTTGGGAGTTAAGTACCGATTTACCAATGAAAATTATTGCTTTACTTTTTGGAGTTTTTCTTGCAGCACCAATGTTTAGCCTTCATCTGAATGATATGTTTATACGACTTTATCTACATTTGAAAAAATGGAACTCGGCTATTCGATTATACTCATTAAAACTAAAAATTATGCCAGGAATGAGGTCAGAAAATGGCATAAGATTAAATATGATTCCAATTTTTTTTAAAATTAATAATATAGAGAGGGCAGAGGAGTTTATATCAAAAATAGATTTTCTTCTTTTTAGAAAAACTATTTTAAAAGCCTACTACTATATGCTTTTTGGTTATCTTTTATATAAAAAAGGTAAATATGAGGAGGCTCAACTAAAACTTGATGCAGCTATACAGTATCCAGAGTCAGCAGAGTGGGCAGATCCTAAACTTTTTCAATGTGCAATATTTTTAAAAACTCAACCAGAAAAAGGGAAAATAATGTTTAAAGAGCTTCCAATTGAACCTGAAACTTATGTGGAACCATTTGATGATTTGTATATTGAGCTTTCAAAAGAATTAAAATGAAAAAAATAAAAAAACAGGAATTAAAATGAAAAAAATAAAAAAAATTGACCCACTACTATACTCGTATAAACTTCTCTCTTTAAAAGCATACTCTGAAAAACAGCTTTTTGATAAGTTAAAAGGAAAGGGATGCTCTATTATTGAGATTAACACCATTATTGATAGATTAAAAGAACTAAAATATCTTAATGATGATGAATATCTTGTTGAGTTTATTAAATCTGAAATTAGAAAAAAAGAGGGACCAAAATTAATAAAACAGAAACTTCAACAAAGAGGAGTTTCTACTGATATTTTAGATGAAAAGCTTGAAGAGTTTTACTCTGAAGAGTTACAAATAGAGGCTGTTAAATATTGGATATCTAAACATTTGGATAAATTACTAAAAAAATCTGCAAAATCAGAACAAGATAATGAGGATGAAGATGGTGAATTTTTAGAAAATGTTGAATTTAATCATAAATTAGAAAGCAATAATTTTTCTAAAATTATATCTTTCTGTTTAAGAAAGGGATTTAACTATAGCAATATATCTCAAGCTCTTTCAGAGTTTAAAGATGAGAATTTAAATCCAAAAAATGATGAATAGTCTACGTATCTGTGTTTTTTATGTGAAATTAAAAATTATAGTTGAAAATATTATAAAATAAATATAATATATAAAATTGTAGGGAATTTTTGTTAAAAGCAGATATCATTTCCCATTATTAATAATATTTATTCAAAATAATAAAAAAAATAAAGAATTGATTTAATATAAAGCTTTATAGGGGGATTTTTGAGTATTTTTTCAATATTTCAACTTTTTGGTGGTCTTGGACTATTTATTTTTGGAATGGGAATGATGAGTGAGGGGCTTCAAAAAGGAGCTGGTGCAAAACTAAAAACAGCTCTTTCAAAACTTACAACCAATCAATTCTCTGGATTAGTTGTTGGTACTTTAGTTGCACTTCTAATTCACTCATCTGCAACAACAGTTATGATTGTTGGATTTATAAATGCAGGTTTAATATCTCTTATTAAATCGGTTGGTATGATGCTTGGTGCAAATGTTGGAACTACTCTATCAATGCAATTAGTATCATTTGATTTCTCAAAATATGCACCATTGGCAGTTGCAATTGGAATGATATTTTATCTTTTATCAAAAAAAGATAAATTTAAATATATTGGTTATATTATACTTGGTTTTGGTATTCTATTTATTGGTATGGAGTTGATGAAAAACTCTGTAACACCACTTCGTCACTCTGAAACATTCCAAAATTTACTATCTCACACAGATGGCTCTACAATTGGTGGAATGTTACTGGGAGTTCTTATTGCAACTTTAATTACAGCAATTATTCAAAGTAGTGGTGCAACAATTGGAATACTTTTTGCACTTGCATCTAGTGGAGTTTTTACACAATTTTCTCAAATTTTCCCCTTGGTATTAGGAGCACATATAGGAACTTGTGCAACACCTCTTTTAGGAAGTATTGGAACAAATTTAAATGCCAAAAGGTCTGCATTTTCACATCTTTTTTTTAATATTTTTGGAGCTATTTTAGCAATTTTAATGTATAAATACTACTCTTGGCTAATACCTAAAACAGCATTTGATTTAACTCGTCAAATTGCTAATTTACACACAATTGTTCAATTAACAAATGCTCTTATTCTTTTACCATTTTCAACAATCTACATAACTAAATTTATAACAAAAATTATTCGTGGAAAAGAGGGAAAACAAGAAAGCTCATTTCTAGAACCAATATTTCTTGACACACCTGAAATGGCACTTATGGTCTCTTTAAAAGAGCTACGAAGAATTGGTTTGATAACTAGAGTTATGCTTCAAAATATGATGAGAGGTTTTTTAAAATTTGATGATAGTCAGTTTCTTCAGGTTTTAAAAGCAGAGGAGTCTGTTGATAATTTAAAACTCACATTCACACAATATATCCTTGATTTATCAACAAGAGAACTTTCAAGAAGACAATCAATTATGCTTCAAAAGCTTAATAAAGCAATTAATAATTTTGAAAGAGTTGGGGATCATATTGAAAGTTTAGTAACTATTACAAAAACAAAAATTGATAAAAAAATATGGTTCTCTAAAAAATCTATAGATAAATTAATTGAACTATATTTGATGGTAGATAAGATTATTATTCAAACTTGTAATAATCTAAATCCTGATAATTTATGTACAGATGATAAATATCAAGAGTACTCAAATCTGATAACTGATGCTTTATCTTTTTTTGATAAAGTTATTGTTGAATTTAATCAAGATATTCTTGATAAAAAAGAGGAGGCTATTGTTGGTTTATATTTTTCTAAATATATAGAGGCTTTTGAAAAAATTGTTAAACATGCAAGAAATATTGTTATGATTGAGCATGAGCCACTTTTTTATCTTAAAAAATATAAATATGAACGAAAAACATCTTTAAAAAAATGGGATTTTTCTGAAAAAACAAAGGATCCTAAATATGAAATTTATAAATTTGATGAAAATATTTTACATAGCAATGACTCCATAATTGATTCTTAAAAATTAACTACAAAATATAATTTCTTTTTAAAATAAAAATCAAAACATATTTTTTGAAATAAGAAAAAAAATTATAATATAATAAATATCTTTATTTTTTAAAAAAATATACAAAAAAGAGTATAAATATCTTTATTTTTTTTAAAAACTACCGAAATATTAGAAGTTGTTTAGAATTATGTTCTGCTAATGAGAAATATACTATATTTATACTATAAAGATTTAAAGGTTTTTCAAAGCATAAAACCAATGCTTTCAAACTATAAACTAGATTTTATTGATATTTTATCTTTAAATTCTGAAAAAATAGAGTTGTCAGCTGATTTGATAGTGATAGAAGCACCAAAAGAGGAGATAGAGTTAGAGCATTTTACTCATCTTCTTGAGCTAAAGTGTGATATTCCATACATTCTAATATACAAAAATAATGAAACTAATCAAGAATTCTACTCCCCAATGATGCTAACAAAATTTCAGATATCGGATGATATTATACCACTTTTAACAAATAGGATTTATAATTTTTTTTCAAATAAAAAACAGAATGATCTATCTCTTTTTGAACTTACAGATATTATGCAGATGATATCAGCAGAGCAGAAAACAATATCTTTAAAAGTTGTTTCAGATAATAGGATTGGAATTATTGCTTTTAAAAATGGTGCTCCATACTACTCAAAAGTTAATTATGGAAAAGAGGTTTTAGAGGGACATATTGCTGTATTTAAAATGTTAATGTGGAAAAATCCAAACTATAAACTAGCAGTTTCTCAAGATAATTTACCTAAAAATATAGATATGGGATTAACATTTCTTTTGATGGAGGGAATGAGATATCAAGATGAGTATTTTGAAGAGGAGAGAATTTTAGAAAGTGAAGATGTTCAAGAAAATTATGAAGATTTTTAAATCCATTTTCTGAAATTCCTGATTTTATGGGTGTAGGTGTTTTTTCTGAAGTTGGAGAGCTTTTATGTATAATAACAAAAAATGAGGATTTAAATAAAGAGCGTATTGGTATTACGTTGTGTAATATTTTAACTCATGCAAAAAAAATCACTGAAAAAATTGGTTTTGGTAGAACTGAATTTATTTTAATTGAGTCAGAAACAGGAAGTTTTTTAGCAATAAACTCCTTAAAAACAAAAATTAATCTTATACTTTTTTTAGGGCGTAATAGTAATATTCCAAAAGCAAAAATGCTTCTTCAAAAAAGTGTTATGCATTTAGAGAAAAGGGGTTAAAGTTATTTATTTTTCATTATAGTTATAAAAATAGAAGTTAATATTATTATGTTGTATTTTAATTTATATTTTTCATTAGTTATTTTAATTAACTTATAGTTTTGTTAATAAAATTAAATTTTTAATATAAATGCTTGTTTCTGAATCTTTTTTGATGTATAATTGGATTGAATGTTATTTTGTTTTTGGAGGAGATATGGATTTAAAACGTCATCTTGAACCACTTTCAAGAATTAATGGTTATTTAGGTGCTGGAGTTTTTACACAAACAGGTGAGCTTTTAGAGGGAACATCAATGATTTCTGGAATTCATCATGAGCTAGCAGGAGCTGCAGTTAATGATACACTTTTACATGCACAAGAGATGACCCAAAGTATTGGAATGGGAAACACATCTTTTATTCAAATTGATTCAGATATGGGTATTGTTCTTGCTCGTTCATATAGTAATCGTCAACATATACATTTTCATACTGTTTTATATATTAGAAAAGATGGAAATATTGCTATGGCAAAATTAATGTTGCAAAAGGCTGTTGATGGTCTTGCTGGGGAATTTTAGTTATAATGAATCAATATCTTAAAGATTATGGCTACACTAAAATATCTCTTAATCGAGAAAATGGAGTTTTTTTTATTAAAAAAGAGTTAACTCAAGATGGTGATGATTTTATCAAGCTTTTTGAAAATGAGAGATATTTTTCAACAAAATTTAATCATAAGAATATTATCTCTTGCTATGAAGCGGGAGATAATTTTCTTGTTTTAGAGTATGCAGAGTATAAAGATCTTTTTGGTATTATATCTAAAATGCCTCACATGTTAAAGGAGTATAGAGATAAATGGATTCTTGAACTTATTTCAGGAATTTCATACCTTCACTCACACAATATTGTTCATAATGATTTAAAGACATCAAATATTTTTATCACAAAAAATAAAACCCTTAAAATTGGAGATTTTGGTCTAACTCAATATGAGGGAAGCGATTTTTTTAAACAATTGAAAATTCCTATATTCCAAGGAACCTACTCAATAAATAAAACAACTAATTTATCAATGATTCCAGACAAAAAATCAGATTTATATGCTTTAGGTGTTGTTTTATTTGAGATGTTTACAGGAAAAAATCCACAATTTACAGATGTATCTCCCTCATTAATCGAGAACTCTGAAATATCAGAGTTAGTAACTTCACTTATAAAGGGAAAAATTAAAAATATTAAAGAGTTATATTTCTACTTTATTCAATAATAATATTTCAATTTTTATTAATATTTTCTATTATTAAGTTGAATTATTAGAAAAAAAATATATTATAATTTATATAGAATTTTTTTGAATTTTATTTTAAAATGGAAGTCTAAAAGGTAGTATTTTATTTTTTAGTAAAATATTCCGATTATATTTTAGAAATAGTTTTAGTATGGAGGTTTCATGAAAACTACCCTTTTTTTTATTATGAGCATTTTTTTGTCCATAACCATTTATGCAGAAGATAACATTCAAGACTTCTCTTATGGGAAAGTGAACTGGACAAAAAAAGTTATAACAGTAACAGGAAGTGGTGCACCAACACTTCACTCTCAAAATCCTGCAAAAGCACGTCTTAATGCAGAAAGAGCTGCAAAAATGGATGCCTATCGAAATGTTTTAGAGGTTGTAAAAGGATTAAAAATTAAATCAACTCTTACAATTGAACAACAGATGGATGCTGATAAAATTATTGCAACTCATGTTCAAGGTATAATTCAAGGTGGTGTTGTAAAAGGTACTAAATATTATGATGATGGTGGAGTTGATATAATTCTGGAGGTTCCATTATCAGGTATTTTACCTATTGAAAAAATGTTAAAAAAAAATAATGAACCATTGAAAAGTAGTGGTGACACAAAATATAATGCACTCATTATTGATTTAAGCAATTTAAAATACACAAAATCTTTACTTCCTGAAGTTAGAAATGAGTCAGGTCAACTTCTTTACTCTGTAGAAAGTGTAAAAAAAGAGATTGCTGAAAAAAATGGCATTATTAACTATGTAAAATCACTTGATGATGCAAAACAGATTGCAGGAGATACATCTCTACTTATTCTTCAAGCAAAAGCACTTGATAAAACTGATGGGACTACTGTTATTATCTCTGATACAGATGCATCAAAACTTACAACAAATACAGACATCTCCTTTTTAACAGAAGGAAAAGTATATTTTATTGTTAAATAATTTTTGGGGGTAACATGAAACTTTTAAAATATCTAATTCCACTCATCTTTTCATTTGTTTTATGGGGAAATAGTGAAGATGTAACAATTGAAATAAAGGGAGAGGCAGCAATTCTAAGTGGTGATAAAGTTGCAGCAAAAGATAAAGCCATTGATGATGCTTTAAGAAAATCTGTTGAACAGGTTTCTGGAACAGTTGTCTCTTCAGACTCTTTAACAGAGAATTTTGAGCTTGTTTCTGATAGAATTTATACCAAATCAAAAGGGTATGTTAAAAAACACTCAATTATTGAAGAGGGTGTTGATTCAAAAGATCCAAATATCTATTTTGTAAAAATATCTGCAACAGTTTCTAAGAAAAAATTGAAAGATGATTTTGATGCAATTAAAGCTATTTATAAAAATATAGGAAAACCAAAATTTATGCTCCTAATTTCAGAGCAAAATATTGGTGAAAAAAGTGCAAGTGGTTGGTGGACAGGAAATTCTATAGATCTTGGAACAGTTGAAAGCTCAATTTTAAAACATTTTATGGATAAAGGGTTTAAATTTGTAGATCATCAAGTTTTAAACAAAGAGTTAAAAGTTTTACCTGCTTTTCAAAATGTTAATAATCTCTCTGATAAAGATGTTAAAAAAATAAGTAACATTCATGATGCGGACTTTATTATTTATGGTCAAGCTATTGCAAGTACACTTAAAAACACAACTGAATTTAATGTTACATCTGTTTCATCAACAATGACAGTTCGTGTTGTTCGTGCTGATACAGGTGAGCTTGTTTACATTGAGAATAATCTTAGTGAAAAAGGTCTAAGCAACGCTAATGATGAGATAATGGCAGGAAAACAGGCTTTTCAAAAAATTGGAACATCTGCAGCTAAAAAAATAGAGGGAGCTATCCTTAAAAAGTGGCAAGAGATGTTAACTGCTCCAAATGATATTGAGGTTGTTATTCAAGGTAATTTAAAATATCAGGTTGCAAAAAAATTTATTGCATTTGTTAAAGATGAGATTCGTGGTGTTGCTGATGCTTCAGATATTAAAATTATCAATAAAAAAGGGGAGTTTACAGTTTCATACAAAGGATTCACAAAACATTTTGTTGATGAAGTTTTAAATAAACCATTTAAAGAGTTACCTTTAGCTGTTGATAGCATAACAAGAAATAAAGTTGTGTTTACAATTGAAAAATAGCTTTATAGATATTTTGTGTAACTTTTCAGAATTTTTTAGATTACACAAAAGATGATTTACAGATAAATTTTATTCTGGAGTGTAGCAATGAAAAACATATTGATGATATCACTTTTTATAACTCTGCTTATTGGTGGAGTTACTCTATTTGGAGGAACAAAAGGGGAATCCTCTGGAAAAATCCTAAAAATAGAGGGAAAAACAGCTTTTATTAAATCAGAAGGAAAGTGGAAAATTTTAAAAGAGGGAACTAAAGTCTATTCTGGAGCAGAGATAAAAACAGGCAATGATTCTAGAGTTATTCTTCTATTTAATGACTCTTCAGAACTTCGTATATCAGCAAAATCTCAAATTCAGATTAATGATGCAATGATGAAAACATCTGAAAATAGAAAATTTGCTGCTCGTCTTGTGTTAGGAAGGGTTTGGGCAAAGGTTGCACCATCAAAATCAGGAGATAGAAATTTTGAACTATCCACTAAAACTGCAACAGCAGGAGTTAGAGGAACTACTTTTGATCTTTCATTTGATGATTCTGAAAAATCTATTGTAAGTTTATATCATGGCTCTGTTGAGGTGGACTCTCCAAAAGCAAAAAAAGAGACACCAAAAAAAGCAGACAAAAGAAACTATGATAAACGTGAAAAAAAAGAGGTTTCTGGACCAAAAGAGGTCTCTCTTGCAGAGTGGAATCGAGTTGTTTTAAAACAGATGCAAAGAGTTACAGTTACTGCTAATGGTGAAACAGAGATGGAGGATATTCTACCTGAAGAGAAAGATGAGTGGGTTTTATGGAATCAAAAACTTGATGCAGCAACTGAAGAGAAGTAAAGTTTAATTATGTTTTTGTATTTATTGAGATGCACATTTGTGCATCTCTTTTTTTATTGAAAAATATTAGACCTCTTGCATAACCTAAAAGAAGAGAAAAAAAAAGTTTTTTTTATAT
>DYRY01000064.1:0-7351 GCA_020718465.1 Anaeromyxobacter dehalogenans
CATGAATAGAGGAGTTTAGCATGTTTCGAGGTTATGCAAGATGTCTATTATAAATCAGAGTTTTTTATGAACTCAAAAAGAAGTGAAGATATATTTTCAGGAAGCTTTGCCTCTTTTCCAGCAGGAGAGATGATAACATTTCCATCTAAATTTACCATAAAACTATTTCCATGCTCAAAATTTATATTTATATTAAATGATTTTGAATCATCCCAAAAAATCTCTATCTCATTAAGAATTGTCTCCAAGAACATTTTTGCTTCCTCAAGATTTTTTAGATGAAGTGCTTGAATCTCTTTTTGTGTAAAAAAGTAGTAAAGATCTTTTTTTATCTCAAAAAGCTCTTTAAATTTTAAAACATACTCATGACGTGGACCAAAAAAATATTGAAGTGATATTAATATACCACGCTCCCATTTTTTAAAAATAATACTATCAAAAAAATGCTCTTTTAGAACCTCTATCATTGTGATAGATGAGTTGATATACTCAATAGCTTTCTTTTTTGCTGTTATCAAAACTCCTCAAACACAAAATTTATAACTATTTTATAAGAATTTTTTGAATAAGTCAATTAGTTTATTGTTGTGATACTGTTTGATTTATTATTTATAAATCAAATGGTTTTTATTAATTTTTTGGAGTTGTTATGAAAAAAATCTTTCTATCACTATTTTTAAGCATTATTTTTATTGGTTGTACCTCAACAGTTGAGAAAAAGAGACAGAGTAGTGAATTTAATTCTATTAAAAATTCAGAAAGAAAAGGGATGTCAATTCTTGACTATATCAATATTGAGGGTTCTCACTCTGGATACATTTTAAAAAATGGTGATAAACTATATCTTTCAAGAAAAAAAGAGAATGCTTCTCAAATATTTTTAGAAAATAAAGATAAAGCATCAAAACAACTAACAAATCATGAAGATGCAGTTGATAGCTACCATGTATCTCCAGAAGAATCAAAAATACTCTATATGATGTCTAAAGGAGGAAATGAACAATATGATTTCTATATCTATAATTTTAAAACAGATAAAACAGAAGCACTTTTAGTTGATGAAACAATCCGTTATGAAGACCCTATCTGGATAGATGAAAATGAGATTCTTTTTACATCAAATGAGGAGACAAAAAAAGATTTTTACATATATCACCTTAATTTAACAACAAAAGAGAAAACTACTCTTATAAAAAAAGAGGGATATAATATTATTACAGATGCGTATTCAAAAGATAATTTCCTGTTTGTAACTGTTATTGGTAATAATATAATTGAGCCTTTTCACTATCGAAATGGTAAATTCGACAAAATTAAAGGGGCTGATAAAAAAAGAAAATATCTTCCAATTGGTTTTTTTATGGGTGGAGTTTTAATGCAAACGAATGAAAATAGTGATATGGACTATTTAGAAGTTTGGATTGATGGAGATAAAAAAGAGATTTTTAAAGATAAATGGGAAATTGAATCAGCTATTATTGATAAAAATAGAAAAAATGCTATTTTTTGTACAAATAGTGAGGGCTATAGTAACTGCTATCATTTAAAATCAACAGAGATTAGAGAGTTTCCTGATAAAAAATCAGATAGTAGTGGAACAAATATATATTATGAAAAAAGCATAAAAGAGCTTCCATTAAAAAACTCTGTTGTAGAGTTAAAAGTAGTTTCAAATGGTTTAATTGTTTATGATATGATGAATCCAGATAAAATTACAACTCCAGAGGCAATTAATTTAGAGAGTTATAAAATAGAAAATTTTGGATATCAGTTTGATAATGGAGTAGATGTTTCAAAGTTTGTTGCTCCAGAGTTAAGAAAAGTAAAAAGTTTTGATGGAGTTGAAATTCCATATTTTTTATATCTTCCAAAAGATAAAAAGGGTCCATTTAAAACTATTGTCTATTTTCATGGAGGTCCTGAGGGACAATTTAGACCCTATTTTATAACAACATTTCAATACTATTTAAAAAAAGGTTTTGCAATTGTTGCTCCAAATGTTCGAGGTTCTTCTGGTTATGGAAGTGAGTTTATGGATTTAGATAACTATAAACTTAGAATGAATTCAGTAAAAGATAGTGGGGCAATTTTAGACAAACTTATTGCAGAAGGAGTCTCACTTCCAAACAATTTTATTGCAATGGGGGGAAGTTATGGTGGTTTTATGGTTGTTGCATCAATGGCAATGTATCCTAAATACTACTCTCATGGTGTGAATACTGTTGGTGTTGTTGATTTTGTTAATTTTCTTGAAAATACAGCCTCCTATCGTAGGGAATTACGAGAGGTTGAGTATGGACCATTAAGTGATAAAGAGTTTTTAAAGTCTATCTCTCCAACAAATATGGTTGATAAAATTGAGGGGGAGCTGTATATTTTTCATGGTGCAAATGATCCAAGAGTTCCAGTTAGTGATGCCTATATTCTTATTGACAAAATGGAAAAAGCAGGAAAAAAGGTTTATAAGCATATTTTTGATGATGAAGGGCATGGTTTTAGAAAAAAAGAGAATCGAGTTATTTACTACTCTAAAACAGCAGAGTTTATTGAAAAATGTTCAAATAAATAAAAATTCATAAAATACTTTAATATATTCATAAAATATTCAAACAAATATAAATTTACAAATAATATATTTTAGTTTTTATTTAGAAAAAAAAATGATAAAATCTACTATATTTTTGGGGTTATTATGAAAAAAATAGCTATAACAGGTGGAAATGGTATTATTGGAAATGTTTTTATTAAAAAAATTCTTCCATATTATGATGAAATTACTATTTTAATAAGAAAAAATAGAGAAAATATTCCTGATAACCCTAAGATAAAAATAGTTTATGGAGATTTATTAGATAAAAACTCACTAAAAAACTTTTTGAATAATCAGAATCTTCTTGTGAATATTGCAGGAGTTGTATCTTTAACAAATAAAGAATTAACATATAAAAATAATGTTGAGTCAACCTATAATCTATTTCAAGAGATTGTAAAATCAGAGATAAAAAAAGTTATTCATGTTTCATCTGTTGCAACAACATCTCCTGCTCAAAAAAATATTATGGATGAGTCATCATTTTTTGGATTTTATAAGTTTGATACTCCATATCATCACTCAAAAAGAAAAAGTGAGGAGATTGCTCTCTCTTTTGTAAAGCAGAATGTTGATGTTGTTATAGTAAATCCTGCCTTTGTTATTGGAGATAGAGATAATAAACTTATATCTGAAGTTATAAGCAGAGGCTATTTTTATCCATTTAACTCTACAACATCATTAATTCATGTTGAGGATGTTGCAGAGGGAATTTATAAAGCGATTCAATATGGAGTATCTGATGAGCGATATATTTTATCTGCTGGAAAGATATCATATCATGATTTTTTTAAAAAAGTTATTCAATATTATCAAATTTTTAAAGAACAGAATATTAAAAACTCTTTAAAATATAGAAAAAATATTTTATTACCAATTCCTAAAATTTTTATAAAATTGTTAGGTTCTTTAAGTTTAGGTATTAAAAAAGGGGAGGCAATTTCTGCAACAACAGGATATAATCTTTCAAATGAAAAATCTATAAAAGATTTAAAAATGAGATATTTAACTCTTGATGAAACAATTAAACAGGCTGTTTTTTCTGTTTTTTTTAATTTGAAAAAATAAAACTATATATTTTCTTTTTTATTTTTCTGTAGATTAAAGTCCAAATATCAACTATTTTTCAATATAATAATATATATCTTGCATAACTTAAAAAAAGTTAATAAAATAGATTTTTAATATTTTGATTGTTATCTTTTTATAACTGCTTTTTTTGAACTATAGGCATTTTTTTGATTTTGTAACTCAACTTCTGAATCATTTTGAATATCATATTTTGATTCAAAAAATTTAAAAATTTTTGGTGTTATCTTAACAATAATAATAGCAAGAATAATCCCTGCAATTACATCAACTCCATAATGATATCTAAGGTACATTGTGGAGAAAATTGTTAAAATCACTGGAACTAAAAAAAGATAGAATATTTTTCTATCATATTTATAACTAAGAATTAATATTGCAAGAGGTTGAGCTGTATGAAGTGATGGAAAACAATCCATATCAAAGCGTAGTAAATCTATTGTTTTTTGAACACTATTTCTACCAAAAATATATAAATCAGTTGAATATACAACATGATTCTGAAACTGTGGTCCAGCAACAGGTATGAGAAGATATAAAATATATCCAGAATAGGCTATTAGAATAAATGTTAAAGAGAGAACTCTAAACTCTTTATATTTTCCTTTCATATATAAAAATACAGCTAAAATAGGGAGATAAAAGTAGTATGAGTCATAAGCTAACTCATTTATTTTTGTGAATGGATAACTTATTAGTGATTCCATCCAGAGTGAGGGAGTTTTACCAAAAAGAAAATTATCTGTTGATAACATCAATGAGTCTTTTTGAGATATTCCCAGATACATCACAATATCATCCAAATGAAGATGTTTAAGTGATTCATAAATAATGATAACAACAAAAACAGGTAACCAATCTCTTAATATATCAATCAATTTTAACCAAGATTTACCATCTTTGTGATTTTTTTTGTTTATTATAATGATAAGAGAGTAAAACACTATAAAAAATAGAAGAAAGTGCATATAACTATAAGATAAAACACTTTGTTGAATATTTTCAAATAGCGGTTTATGACCTAATACAGAGAGAGCCATAATTATTAAAAAAACAACTACAGCCAAAATCTCTTCAAATCTAAAGTATCTAAATATATTTCTCATCCTAAACCAGAAATATTATGAGAATGATATTTTACATATTTTTCATAATTAGTCAAATACAACTTTAAAGAATGAAACAAAAAAATCAAAATAAAGAAAATAATAAAAGTTTTGAAATATACAATAAAAAAGAGTATCATAAAAAATCTTTTTATTAAACCAAAAAGATTAAACCAAAAAGATTAAACCAAAAAGATTAAAATAAATAGTTTAAGTTATAAAAGATGTTTTTTAAAATCACAAAAGAGATACTTTAAGTTATAAAAGGATATTATGGCAGGATTTAGAGTTCATATTTCTACAGGAGTTGTTGCTGGAGGAGTTCTATTTGGTCTCTCTCTTGAGAAATTCGAGTTAACAACATCACTACTTTCATTAGGAGCTCTTATTTTAGGAAGTGTAGCACCTGATGTTGATAGTCCTAACAGTAAAAGCAGACGTTATATATTTAGAATATTTTTAGTTATATTGATAACATACTCCTTATATTACTCTGTTGAAAAAAAACTTAATGGATTATATCTTTTAGCAATACCAACAGCAATTTTTTTACTATTTCAATTTGTTTTTCAACCACTTTTTACAAAATATACAGTTCATCGAGGAGCTTTTCATACAATTCCAATGGGAGTACTTCAAAGTTCACTATTTTTCTTAGTTCTACAAACAAAAAACTCAATATGGATATCAATATCTTTTATAATTGGTTTTTTAATACATCTACTTTTAGATGAACTTTATGCTTTTATTCATGTAAAAGGATTAAAAATTAGACATAAAAAATCTTTTGGAACAGCTTTTAAATGGTTTGCTCCCTCTTTTTGGTCAAATATCACTATTTATCTATTAATTGCTATATTTTACTATATTTATCAGAAAGAGATTCATCATCAATTTAGCTTACTTTTTAATATATTATAGTTTTAGTTGGTTTTATTATGGAAAAAGTTAAACTAAGAGAGTATCAAGAGGAGGCTTTAAAAGATATCTTTAATGCATGGAAAACTGGATATAAAAGTATTCTATTTCAAATGCATACAGGTACAGGCAAAACCACTTTGTTTTCTGAAATTGTTAAGCGGGGTGTTAATGGTGGAAGAAAAATATTGATTGTTGTCCATCGAAAAGAGCTTGTTGAACAGATTGCAGATAGATTGGAGCTGTTTGATATAGAGTTTGGTATAATTTTGGCTGGAGTTACTCCAGATTCAACAAAAAATGTTCAAGTTGCATCTATTCAAACACTATCTCGAAGAGAGGCTCCAAAGGCAAATCTTGTTATTATTGATGAGGCACATCATGCAACAGCAGAGTCCTATTTAAAATTATGGGATATTTATGAGAATGCAAAGTTTCTTGGAGTTACTGCAACACCTGTAAGATTCAATGGTGATGGCTTTCAGGAGCTGTTTGATATTTTAATTCAATCTAAATCTTTAAAATATTTTATTGAGAATGGTTTTTTAGTCCCCATAAGACATTTTGTCTGTGCAACACCAGATTTATCTGGAGTGGAGAAGCTTTATGGAGACTATAATCAAAAACAACTTCACACATCTGTGATGAAACAGAAGATTATGGCAGATATTATTGATAGTTACATCAAACATGCAAATGGAAAAAAAAGTATTCTATTTGCTGTTGATATAGATCATAGCATCTCACTTAAAGAGAGATTCTGCGAAGCTGGTATTCCAGCAGAACATCTTGATGCTGAAACACCAAAAGAGGAAAGAAAAAAAATTCTCAACAGTTTTAAATCAGGTGAAATAAGAGTTTTATGCAATGTTAACATTGTTTCTGAAGGGTTTGATGTTCCTGATTGTGAAGTTGTTCAGTTAGCAAGACCAACCCGCTCACTTGCATTATATATTCAACAGGTTGGAAGATGCATGAGACCAGCAAAAGATAAAGAGACTGGAATAGTTCTTGATAATGCTGGATGTTGGCTTGAACATGGTCTTGCGAATCGTGAAAGATTCTGGTCACTCAAAGGAAAGAAAAAAACTCTTAAAGATGAAGAGGAATCAATTAATGCAGTTCTTATAGATTCAAATGGATTTATTCGTGGAATACCAAGTGCTCCTGAGGAGTCTGAAGGTCTTATGCTAGTTGAGATGGAGGAGCATTTAGAGAAACTACTTGTATTCGAAATATTTCTTGCTGTTGCGACTGGTAAAAATCATAAACCAATTGCTGCATATATGAAGTATCTAGAACATTTAAAAAAGTTTCATCTATCAATCACAAAAAAAGAGGTTGAGTATTGCCAAAAAAGGCTTGAAAATGACTATGATAATAGTAGTTTTTGGTACCATCAACTAAAATCATGTTTAAACTAAGCTTCACCACTTGAACAATTATGGACCTATTATAGAAAACACTTCTTTTTAAATAGAGTTTTTAAAACATATGGGGTTCTTTCTGTTTAGAATAGTTAGATTTTCTACTCCTAATATTATTATAACTATTAAGGAACACAAACACCAAAAGTTTTTCCAGAGAATATATTACAAGAACCACTTGAACAACTATTCAGCTCATCACACATCTCTAAACAGGTTCC
>DYRY01000064.1:7451-16015 GCA_020718465.1 Anaeromyxobacter dehalogenans
TTGTGCAAAAATATCCTCTTTTACAAACAAATGAGTTACTACTTGGAGTACAAGTTGCACCACCTTCAATAGTTCCTTCTGAATAACATCGATTCACTCCTGTTGTTGTAGTCCAACATATCTCCGTTGAACTACAATTCTGGTTAGTAACTACAGTACAATCTAAATGTGATTGATCAAGACATGCATATCCACCATCAATAAGAGGCATACAAGTTTCTGGAGCATCACACTCCACCTCATCTGGCCAACAGCTTTTTTTACAAACTCCCTCTTCTGATTCAGAGTCCAAATTAACACACTCAAGACCAGAGATACAACGACCAGTATCTTTTGTTCCACAAGTTTCACCAAATTGGCGTGTTCTCTCAACCTCCATACAAACACTT
Source organism: Anaeromyxobacter dehalogenans (assembly GCA_020718465.1). Lineage (GTDB taxonomy): Bacteria > UBP6 > JAFGXH01 > JAFGXH01 > JAFGXH01 > JAFGXH01. The sequence continues at coordinate 7,841 of DYRY01000064.1, forward strand.
ACACTTGTACTTAAATCAACACACTCAAGAGGTGCTTCACATTGCATTCCAATTCCAGATTCACAACTTTCATAACACAATCCTTCAGTTGCTGTTTCTGATTCATATACACAAATAACACCATTTATACAGTTACCAATATTTCCACCACAAGTTTCACCAACATTTCTATCTCCTGCAACAAGTTCACAATAACCTGTACTTTTATTACAAACTTTTGAACCATCATTAGAACAATCAATATCTGATGTACAAGCAGGAAAACAACCATTAGCCCCACCAATTAAATGTAGACATATGTAGTTTTCACGACCACAAGAGGCAGAATCAGAAAATTCACACTCTTTTACACATCCACCTTGAGAGCCAGAAACAACACAAACTCCCCCTTCCATACACTCAGAACCATGTTGATTACAACTTACAGTACAATATCCCCCCTCAAGAGATAAATCACAAGTGGCTCCTTCACCACAATCACTATCTGTTGCACACCCTTTGCCAACATTATTATTTCCAGGGCAGTTTTGACATTGAGACCACTTCTCATCAACACATAATCTACTTCCTTCACCCCCTGATGGACAAGTACAAGCCTCTTGAGCACCATTTGAACAATCTGGAATAGAGTCTCTACAACTACCCTCATAACATACTTGGCTATTAGGGCATGTTCCATCTGGTTTTTCTAAACTACAAGTGTACTCTTTTTTACTCTCTTCACTACAAGAGAACAAAAAAATAAAAATAAACAAAATAGACAATCTTCTCATAAGACCTCCTTCATACTCTTTAATGTTATAAGACTATTACAAAAAAAAATCAATAAACCAGTTGACCTATAGAGTTGTAAATTTAAATAGTTTTACAAATTTTTCAAAAAAAATACAAAAATAAAGATATAAAAAACTGTTTTGTTAAATTAAATTTATATTATAATTTATAAAATAAATTTTTTTATAAATAAATAATAGATAGTTTCCAATTACATCATGAATCCAGCAATTGCAGCATTAATAAGTGCAACAATAGTTCCACCAAGCATTGCTCTTAATCCAATTCTTGCTAAATCCCCTTTTCTTGATGGTGCCATAGAACCAATTCCACCAATCTGAATTGCAATTGAGGCAAAATTAGCAAAACCAGTAAGAGCAAAAGCAGCCATAATATTTGAACGATGAGATATTTGTTGTGCTATATTTTGAGATAAATCTGAAAAAGCATAAAACTCATTTATAACCATCTTCTCACCAAGAAGTTGACCTACTAAAAGAGCATCTTTCCACTCAACACCAATTATCCAAGCTATTGGTGAAAAAATCCAACCAAAAATTTTTTCAAGTGATAATGGAGTCTCTAAAAATAAAGATGAAATCTCTTTTATTCCATAATTAAGTCCATAAATTATAGCAATAAAAGCAATAAGCATTGCACCAACATTTAATGCTAATGATAATCCATCAGAAGCACCTCTTGCAGCAGCATCAATTACATTTGCACTTTCACTTTTTTCATCAAAATCAACTTTTCCCATTGTTATACTTTTTTCTGTTTCTGGATATAAAATTTTTGCAATAACAAGAGAGCCTGGAGCAGCCATAACTGAGGCTGCAATAAGAGATGCTGCATCAACTCCCATTCCAATAAATGCTGCAAGAACACCACCAGCAACTGTTGCAAATCCACCAACCATAACAGCAGTTATTTCCGAATTTGTCATTTTCTCAACATAGGGTTTAACAACAAGTGGAGCCTCTGTTTGACCAACAAATATATTTGCCGTTGCACTTAAAGACTCTGCACCAGATGTTCCTAATAGTTTTGCCATCCCTTTTGCTAATATTTTTACAATAAATTGCATAACACCAAGATAGTAAAGTATTCCCATAAATGATGAAAAAAATATTATAGTTGGCAAAACATGAACAGCAAAACTCCAAGATTTAAAAAGATCCCCAAAAACAAATTTACTACCTTCATGTGTAAAATTTAGTAAAACAGATACACCATCACCAACTTTTTTAAAAAAAGTTGCACCAAAAGGTATTTTCATAACAAAAAGGGCAAATGTTAATTGGATTAGCAATCCACCAATAATAACTCTTTTACTTTTCAAAATATCTTTTTTTTTGAAAGAGAGTAAAACAGCCAGTCCAAGCATTACAAAAACACCAATAAAACTTCTGATTCTCATTGAGATATCTATTACTTCAATATCACCTTTAGCACCATAAATTGGTAATGAGATAATAAAAATAGTAAAAATCAATAAGATTTTTTTTAAAAACATAATCCTCCAAATAGAGTTTAAAAATATATACCTTTAACGTTTGGATAAAATCAAAAATTATATTATTAAAAAATCATAAGTTATAATCTCTAATTTACTGTTTGTTCATTCAACTCTTTTTCAATAATCTCATCATCTCCAAGATTGTTTGCAATAATATTTTTAAGATGTGAAAATGAGTCAATATCAATATCTGTAAAAAAAACAGCAACCCCATCATCAGCTTTTCTTATTACTCTACCAAGAATATCAATTGACACAATTTCAGATAGAGGTATTTTTATAAAAATTGTTGCATTTAGTGGTAGGATTTTCTCTGTTTTTATAAACATACCTTTAAGACTTAAATTATCAATCATTCCTTCCGAAAAATCATAGTTATACTGAACATCATTACCCTCTTTAATCGATATCTCAACTTTTCTGCTAAAAAAAACCCGTGAAAATTTTCTCTGTTGCATTATATTTCTCCAAAAAAAAACTCTAACAAATATATTTACTAAAATAGTCAAAAATTGGTGTAATATTTGTAAAACTACTATTTTTTTGATAAATAAAAAATAAAATAGAAAAATTAAAAATTCTCTTTCTCATTTTTTAAAATAACAATTAAAAAACCACCAAATTTAGATAATATAGATTTATGAAAATATTTTTCTAAATTCCAAAAAATCTCTTTAATAAATGGGATTTTATACAAAAGATAGGATGCTGAGAAAATTCTTACTCCATGAATTCCCTCTAATTTCCAACTCTCTTTAGTAAGATTTTTAATATCTTTAAGAGAATCATATCTTGTAAAAATCTGTGTATCTTTAACATCTGTTGTGATTGATGTTGGTTTTTTTATTTTTTTTAGAAATCCACGAATGGAGTTTGGATTATAAAACTCTAAAACTGCAATACCATTTGGTTTTAAAACTCTTGATATCTCTTTTAATGTAGAATCAATATTCTCAATATGAGGAAGAACTTTAAAAGAGTAAGCAATATCAAATGTATCATTTTCAAATGGCATTAATTCAGCACTACAACAATATACATCAAGTCCTTTCTCTTTTGCTTTGAGTAACATTCCCTCTGATATGTCTACTCCAATAGATTTTGCAACAAATGGGGATACTCTTTTTAAAATAAGACCAGTTCCACAACCAACTTCAAGAATAGAGTGATGTTTTTTTGTATATTGAAGAACAATTGATGCCTCTAAATCATCTAACATTTTATGGTAACCTCTATCTCTACCATTTTCATAATTTTCAGAAAAAGTATCATAATAGGTTTTATTGTCCAATATAGAGGTTTTTAGATTTTTATTCATAAAAAAGTCCTTTATAAAATTTAAAAAATTTTACATTTGCAAAACAACAAGTAAGTTTAACTATTTTTTATATGGGATTCAACAAATATTTTATAAAGTGTAGTTTATAGTTTTTATTTTTTTATTTTTAAGTTATTTCATAAAGTGACATTCATAACACAGTTTTTTTAATAAAAATAGGACATTTTTGTCTTGTTTTTTTCTTGTTTATAGCTAACTATCTTTTTTTAAAGAATAAAATCAAATGAAATATTTATTAAAAAATTGGAAATATTGTTGCTTTAAAAATATTAGATTTTGAGGAGTTTCGAATGAAATTACAAAACAGACTACAAACTACAGAAATAATAGAGAGCAATAAGATAGAGCATAGAGCTACACTTAAGGTTGCATATGGAATAGAACAATTAGAACCTTATAAACCAACATCAAGCATAAATATTATCTCTCAAAAAACAGATATGAAGCATTATAAACTTGATTGGAATGAAGCAACAATACTTCCATCACCAAAAGTTATGAAAGCAATATCAGAATATCTTCAAGGGATTAACAACTTAAATTGGTATCCTGAAATATTAAGTAACTCTCTTAGAAAAAAACTTGAAAAATATACAAATGTTCCAGCAGAAAACATTATTGTTACAAATGGTTCAGATGATGCTCTTGAGTTAATTAATAAAGTTTTTGTAAATCATGGAGATCAAATTATTGTTCCTATTCCAACTTATACACATTTTTATGTTTATGCTGGACAACGTAATGCCGAAATACTAAAAATAGAATCTCCAGATGTATTTAAAACAAATTTAAATGGAATTTTATCTGCAATAACAGATAAAACAAAACTAATATATATTGTAAATCCAAATAATCCAACAGGGGTGATGTATAATGAGACTCAAATTAGAGAGATTCTAGAGTTTGCACCTCATGCAATTTTAATTGTTGATGAGGCATATTATGAATTTGCCGGAATATCAATGGCTCATCTTGTGAAAGAGTACTCTAATCTTGTTGTTACAAGAACATTTTCAAAATCTTTTGGACTTGCAGCACAGAGAGTTGGATATTTAATGGCATCCTCTTTTATAGTTGAAAACTGTTTAAAAGTTTTTAATCCAAAATCAGTAAATAGAATTGGGCAGATTGCAGCAGAGGCAGCACTTGATGATGTTGAACATCTTGATGCTTTTGTTCGATCTGTTACTGAATCTAAGAGAATGTTAAAAAGATATTTTCTTTCAAAAGGATTAGATTTTAAAATAACTCCTGCTAATTATGTTATGGTTCATCACCCAATGATGCCTGAACTTGTTAAACTTCTTGAAGTTGAGGGAGTTTATGTGAGAGATAGAAGTGGACAACTTTCAAACTATATGAGAATGAGTGTTGGAACAGTTGAACAAACAGAGGAAGTTATCTCTATTTTTGATAAAGTTTTAGATCAACTTAAAAAACAAGAGAGAGAAAATCTTAACTAATGATATACTTTACATCAGATACCCATTTTGGTCATGCTAACATTATAAGATATACAAAACGTCCATTCAATTCAGTTAAAGAGATGAACTCATCTATTTTGAGTGGAATTCTTCTAGGTGAAGATGATACTCTAATTCATCTTGGAGATGTTTTTTATAAGAGTGAAAGTGAGTTAGGGTTTCTTGATTTTATAAAAAAACATAAAAAAAATATTTTGATTTTAGGAAATCATGATATTAAAAGTTCATTAACTCCATATTTTGATGAGATTTATCAAAATTATACCTTTGAGTATAATGGTATAAAAATAGAGTGTGTTCATCATCCAGATAAACAGAGTGGAAAAGCAAATTTAACACTTTGTGGTCATATTCATCAGCAGTGGAAAATAAAACTACCAGGTGAATTTTACGATTTTCATCCAACAACAGAAAAAAATGAGAGATATTTTTTTTCTGTTCCAACAATAAATCTATCTGTTGAAAATTGGAACTATAAAGCAGTTTCAATTGAGACTATTTTAGATCTTTATAACTCATTAAAATAAAATATCTGAATTTTAAAATAAAATTTTGACTCTAACTCAATTATCCTTTAAAATATCACTGTTTGTATGTTTTTATACTTTTTTATACAGAAGGAGTTAAAATGAGGTGGTTATTTCCTATTTTTATTATGCTTACACTTTTTTATGGATGTAGTGAGGAGGAGCAAACAGGATGTGTAAATGGCTCAAAAAGAGATTGCTCTTGTGAAAATGGCTCATCTGGCGAACAAAATTGTCAAGATAAAAGTTGGAGTAGTTGTGAATGCTCTCCTTGTAGCTTGATAAATTGCGGAGAGAATGGTGAATGCCTTATAAATGAAAATAGTAAGGCATACTGTAGTTGTGATGAAGGATATCACTCTATAAATAATGTTTGTGTTTTAAAACCAATCTCTTGTGAAGATATAGCTTGTGGTGAACATGGAGAGTGTCTTATAAATGAAAATAGTGGAGAGGCATACTGTAGTTGTGATGAAGGATATCACTCTATAAATAATGTTTGTGTTGAAAAGATATTAACATGTGATGATGCAGATTGTACTGAACATGGTGAATGCTTATTGGATGGTGATGGAAAACCATACTGTAATTGTAATGAGGGATATGTTGTAGATGGTTTAAGTTGCAAACCATATATATCTCCTTGTGCTAATATAACCTGTTCAAATCGTGGTAAATGTGAGCTTAAAGAGAGTGAAGAGGCGGAGTGTAATTGCTATCTTGGATACTCTCAAACAGAGAGTAAGTTAGATTGTGTTGCAACTTGCGATGGAATAAACTGTTCTGGAAATGGTGAATGTATGATAGATAATAATAACTCTATTTGTAACTGTAGTTTTGGATATAAAAATCAGGGAAATTATGAATGTATCTCTGTTTGTAATAGTCAAAATTGTAGTAATCATGGAAGTTGTGAAGTTGACCAAAATGGGGAGGCAAAATGCTCTTGTAATCTAGGATATGCAAATAGTGATGCCTTAAGTTGTATTTCTGTTTGTATAGGTATTAATTGTTCTGAACATGGAGTTTGTAGAGCAAATGAGAGTGGAGAGCCATATTGTGATTGTGAAACAGGTTATAAACAATCCGAAAATGCTTTAGAGTGTATTTATGTTTGTGAAGATATCTCTTGTCAAACTAATGCTCACTGTGATGCAGATGAAAATGGGGATGCAGTTTGTGTTTGTGATAGTGGATTTCAAGATAAAGATAGTGATGGAACATGTTTGCCTGATTGTTCACAAATAGTATGTAGTGGATTAAATAGAGCATGTAGTGATCAATCGGGTGAAGCACTATGTATTTGTATTAATAACTATCAAGATAATGATGGGGATGGAGTTTGTAAGCCTAGTTGCTCCTTAGTTGGATGTGAAAATGGTAGTTGTAATGACTCAAGTGGTGTAACAATTTGTGACTGTTTTGATGGTTTTCAAGATAATGATTTAGACTATACCTGTTCTCCATCTTGTGAATCTACAAATAATTGTAGTGGTCATGGGAGTTGTAGTGATGTAACTGGAAGGGTTATTTGTTCTTGTGAAAATGGTTATCAAGATAATGATAATAATGGAACATGTTTGGACTCTTGCTCTTTATCAAGTTGTGGAACACATGGTTATTGTGATGACTCATCTGGAGCTATTTTTTGTAATTGTCAAGAGGGATATTTTGTTGATAATAATAATATATGTGTAACACCCTGTAGTTCACAAATAACTTGTTCTGGTAGAGGTGTTTGTGTTCCAGATAATGCCTATGAGGCTCATTGTGATTGTAATAATGGCTACTTTGCAGATGGATTAAACTGTGTATCTCCTTGTGAAAACATTAACTGTTCTGGAAGAGGTGTTTGTTCTGCAACATCATTAACAGAAGTTGAGTGTTTATGTTATGATGGATATCAAGATTATGATAATAACTTCACATGTATTGCAACTTGTGAAACAGTTTCAAACTGTGGAGCAAATGCTTTAGGTTGTAGTGATAGTAGTGGTTCTATTATTTGTTTATGTGAAAATGGATATCAAGATAATAATGGAGATGGAACATGTTTAGAGTCATGTTCTTTAAAAAACTGTAGTGGTGATGGTTTAAGTGGTATTTGTAGTGATGTTAGTGGAATTGCAGTTTGTGAACATCTCTCTGGTTATGGTGGTGTTCTCATTATAAAAAACAGCTCTTGGGTGGAGATTACTGACTCAAAATATGATAAATTTGGAAATCTATATTTAGTAGGATTTTTTCAAGGTGAGGTTGATTTAGATCCAACATCAGGAGTTGATGTATATCAAAGTTTTGGTGAAAGGGATATTTTTATAACAAAATTAGGAGTAGATGGTGATTATCTCTGGAGTTATGTTGTTGGAAGTGGCTCCAATGATGAACCATACTCTATTAATCTTGATAGTGAAAACAATATTTATATAACTGGTTACTTCTCTGGAGTGATTGATTTTAATGCCTCTTCAACAGAAAATGATACAAAATTCTGTTTTGGAAATAGAGATGCTTTTGTTTTAAAAGTTTTTG
>DYRY01000251.1 GCA_020718465.1 Anaeromyxobacter dehalogenans
GCAGGACTTAGGACAGAGCAATTTATAAGTCCTTTACAAAAAAATGGATATAAAATCCTTCTTGTTGCTATTTCTTCTCAATCAGAAAAAGAGCTCAAAGAAAATCCTCCAGAAAAAAAATTTGTTCAAAAAAAAAATATGGAAATTTTCTGGATTTCTCGACACTCACCATTTCTAAAAAAATTTTTACAACAAAAAATAAAAAATTTTTCTCCCGATGTCGCTCTTGGAATAAACACTTTTCCCTCTTATATTTTGTCAAAGATTCTTCCAAAAAATATTCCATTTTGGGCAGACATAAATGGATGGGGAATGGCGGAAGGACAAGCAAGAAGTTGGCAAGAAGATACAAATTTACCTCTTGCAAACTCATTTCGACAAGAAAGACAAATTTTGTCTACTGCTGACAAAATATCTACCGTGTCTACTGCTCAAAAATTTGCAACCATTGGAGAACTTGCGAGTTTTGGACTTTTAAGAAAAGAAAATTTTAGAGAAGAAAAAGTATTTGCAATTCCAAATAGTACAAAATTTTTTACTATAGATATTACTCCTCCAAAAAACTCATCTTTTAATACAAAACCTTTATTTCGAGGAAATAAAATCCCAAAAGATTCTTTTGTTATAGCATGGATTGGAGGATACAACAACTGGGTAGATGAAGAAACACTTTTTAAAGGAGTAGAAAATGCAATGAAAAAATTTCCTCATCTCTATTTTGTTTCAACAGGAGGTTCTATAAAAAATATTGCAAACAAAACATTCTCAAGTTTTTTATCTCGAATAGAAAATTCTCCCTATAAAAACAGATTTATCTTCCTTGGTTGGATTGAAACAATCGAAATGAGAAAAATGTATACCGAAAGCAATATTGGAATAAATATTGATTTTTTCTGTATCGAAACCGAAACAGGAGCAAGAAATAGGATAAATGAAATGATAAAATTTGGACTTCCAGTATTAACAACAGGAGGAAGTGAAATTGGAGAAGAAATTGGAAAAAGTGGTGCAGGAATAACAGTCCAAAATGGCGATATACAAAAAATTACAAAAGCAATAGAAACCTTTATAAAAAGCTCAAAAGAAGAATTATTTCTTTATGGACAATGTGGACAAAAATTATCTACTGAAAAATTTAATGAAGAAAAAACCCTTCAACCTCTTTTAAAATTTCTTGAGAATCCAAAAAAAACAGTTCTTTCAAGACTTCCTCTTCAAAATCCATTTTTCTTTTTAAAAAATATTTTTTGGTATTTTAAAAAAAATGGAATACGAATTGTTTTGGCAAAAATAATTCAACAAGTATAAAGAATTTTTTATCATATTTTTTTAATTTATCTACTCTTGATTCTTTTCTTTCGAGAAAAAATTTGGTAAAATGACATGAAAAAGTACAATAAACATTAACAAACTTAGAAAAATTTGAATACCTACATACCTGCAACATCGGGAGGACAAAATAGCAATAACCCGATTCAAAGTGCTATTGTTGATATCAATACAGAATTTCGAGAACGAGAAGTGCAAAGAAAAGCACAATCCTTAGGAATTCCTTATGTGGATGTTTCTATTATTCCAATAAATGAAGATCTTTTACGGCTTATTTCTGAAGAAGAATCTCGAGAACTTGGAATGATTGCATTTTTTCAAGTAGGGAAAAAATTGAGAATTGCTATTATTAATAATGAAAAAAAAGAAGTCCAAGAGAAAATTGAATCTCTCAAATCAGAAGGATTTATTCTGAATATAAATATGTGTTCTCCAGAGAAACTCTCTCTTGCTCAAAAAAATTATAGTCGAATAAAAAAACATAATTTTGAAACAGAAAATTTAGAAAAAGTAAGTCTTGAATCAATAAATAATATTACAAAAGAAATACAAAATTTAAGCAGTATTCCAGAAAAATTTGCAGAAATTCAAAGTGATTTAGCACTTGCTATTCTCAACAGAAAGGCAATTTCTCTCAATGCTTCAGACATCCATTTTGAATACAGTACAAAAGGAATTCGAGTAAGAGGAAGAATAGATGGAATATTAAAAGATTTTTTTATTCTTTCTCATTCTATTGCAAAAGGAATAATTCGACAGATAAAATTTAATGCAAAAATTCTTGCAAATGTAGGAAATATTCCTCAAGATGGACAGTTTGTCTTTTCTCTTCCCGAGAGATCTATTATGGTTCGAGTTTCTGTTCTTCCTGAAAATGAAGGGGAAAGTATTGTTCTTCGATATTTAGACCCAAAAAAACAAGAAAAAGGACTTTCCTCTCTTGGATTTTTATCAGAAAATTTAACACAAATAAAAAAACTTCTTCTCAAAAGAGAAGGATTTGTTGTCGTAACAGGTCCAACAGGATCAGGAAAAACAACAACTCTTTATTCAATGATAAAAGAGATAAATACTCCAGAAAAAAAGATTATTACTCTTGAAGATCCTGTTGAATATACTCTTGAAGGAATTGTTCAAAGTTCTATCAATGAAGAAAAAGGATATTCATTTCAATCTGGACTCAAAGCATGTCTCAGGCAAGATCCTGATGTGATTTTAGTAGGAGAAATTAGGGATTTTGAAACAGCAGAAACTGCTTTGCAAGCTTCTCTTACTGGACACTTAGTTCTTTCTACCTTACATACCAATTCGGCACTCGAAACCATTACTCGACTCAAAGATTTAAAAATTCCTTCTTATATGATAGGAAATGCTCTTAAAGGAATTATTGCTCAACGACTTTTAAGAAAAGTTTGTCCTCATTGCGAAGAAGAAAGAGACTTAGAAGAGGGAGAGAAAAAAAACATTCTTCGGATTTTAAAACCTTTTTTAGAAACTGGAAAAAATATTCCAAAATTTTCTGGAAAAATAAAAATTGGGAAGGGATGTGAAAAATGTGGAAAAAGTGGATATAAAGGAAGAACTGTTATTAACGAAGTCTTGACGATATCACCAAAACTTTCAACAATGATACTAGAAGAGCGAACTTCTTCAGAAATAAAAGAATTTCTTGAAAAAGAAGGACAACCATTTTTCTCTTACGATGCCTCTCTTAAAATATTACAAGGAATCACCGATTATAAAGAAGTTGTTCGAGTCCTTGGATCATCTTTTTTACAAGAATAAAAATTTTAAAAAGAAATGAAAAAAGAAAATAACGATTTTTTACG
>DYRY01000252.1 GCA_020718465.1 Anaeromyxobacter dehalogenans
ACTTCTTGAACTTGACCTTAACTCTGTTAATGATATGATTAAACAAGCACAAGGTCTTTCTCAACAACTTGTTGATACAGTTGGAAAACGTTCAGAAGAGGCTCACGAAAAATTGAATGAAAAATTAAAAGAAGTTGGTGATTTCTAACAAAATCTAACTTTAAATAAAAAAGGGGGCAAATGCCCCCTTTTTTATTTTTTCTTGCATTTTTTTTATTTTTTATATATAAACAGATAGTGCTCCAGTAGCTCAGTGGATAGAGCGTTGGTCTCCGAAGCCATGTGCATGGGTTCGATTCCCATCTGGAGCATTTTTACAAATTATACTCATTTTAAATTCAATAAAGGAAATTTGTTATATTTACTATTTTAGACACAATAGTGAATATAGTAATTTTTATATTTTTTCTTAAAAATAATCAACTGGAATATAATTTGCTATGAATAAAGTACAACAACTTTGGTTGTTTTAGTAATAAATTATAAAATAGATATTTCATTATTGTTTGTATTTATAATAGATAATTACTAACAAGTTTATTTTTAAATTATTGTAACAAAAAATTTATACATAGTAAATTTTTTACTAGGAGGAGCCTATGCCACGGTTAGTTGATATTCTTGGTATTGGAAAATCTGGATTGTTTGCATCTCAAATTGGGATATCAACATCTGGACATAACATTGCCAATATAAATACAAAAAACTATACAAGACAAAGGGTTTCCTATGAGGCAAATCCACCAGAAATATTAAGAGATGGTCAATTGGGGCAAGGAGTTGCTCTTGAATCTATCTCAAGAGCTTTAGATATTTTTTTGGAGAAACAGATAATATCTCAACGCTCTACTTTAGGAGAGTTCTCTTCTCAACAGAATGCTTTAAAACAGGTTGAAATGGTGTTTAATGAGAGTAGTGGAATCTCTATTGCAAGTGAGATGGATAAATTTTTTAACTCTTGGAGGGATTTATCAAATCAACCAGCTGATATAAATCAACGTTTAGAGGTTTTAAATCAAGCAGAGAATTTAACAACCACTTTTCATAAACAGTATCGACAAATTTTTGACACACAACTAAATCTCAATGTTGAGATAGAAGACAAAGTTAGTGAACTTAATAGACTATCTCAAGAGATTTCAGAATTAAATAAAAAAATTACAGGAACAGAGTTTTTGCCATCAAATGCAAATGATTTAAGAGATAGATTAGATGCAAATGTAAAAAGGGTTGCAGAAATTGTTCAAGTAAATGTTTTTTTAGATGAAAAAGGATTTACAAACATACAATTAGCTAATGGAGCTCCACTTGTAACAGGGGCTGATTTTAATACTCTAACAGTCTCTCCAAGCCCAACAAGTGGTTTTAATCAAATATATCATCAAAGGCCAAATGGAGTTCAAACTGATGTTACAGATGATCTTGTTTCTGGTGAACTTGCTGGATTAATATATGTTAGAGATCAAACATTAGAGGGATATAAATCAACACTAGATCAACTTGCATTTGAATTTGCAACACAAGTTAACACTATTCATCAAAATGGATATAATTTAGATAATGCCACTAATATAAATTTTTTTAATAATTTAGTTGGAGTTACAGGAGCAGCAAGAGATATTGATTTATCAATTGATGTATTAGATCAACCAGAGGCAATTAGTGCCTCCCTTGAGATGAATTTACTTGGTAATACAGTAACTGGTAATAATGAAAATGCTTTAGCTTTAGCAGATTTACAAAATAATTTAACATTAGGAAATTCAACTTTCAATGAGTTTTATAGAAATCTTTTGTATCAAGTTGGTAGTGATGTAAGAGATAATGAGGAGTATATTGCTCTTGAAAGTTCCAAAAAAGAGCAACTTGACTCTTTTAGGGAGAGTATAAGTGGTGTTAGTATTGATGAGGAGATGACAAATATAATTCAGTTTCAAAGAAATTTTGAGGCTGCATCAAAAGTGATAAAAACAGTAGACCAGATGTTGCAAGTTGTTTTATCATTAAAAGATTGATATATCAAAAGAGTTTACTAAATTATTTTTTTTCTTTTGTTTTTATAAAAAAATTAATTTTTTAATAGGTAATATTATGAGAGTTTCACAAAATCAACTCATTGGAAATCTTGCAGATTATATAAATAAGCAACAAAATTTATATATTGAATCACAAAAAAGATTATCAACAGGGGTAAGAATAAATAAACCATCAGATGATCCTCTTGGAGCTCAAATGGTTAACTCTTTTAACACTCTTGATGTAAAAGATGAGCAATTTTCAAGAAATATTGATAGGGCAAGAGGATTTTTAGATAGGACAGAGAGTTCTATTATTGCAGCATCAGATGTTTTATCATCTTTAAGAGATAAAGCCGTTCAACTTTCAAATGAGACTTATAATGAGAGTGATAGAGAGTATGCTGTAGAACAGATTAATATTGCACTTGATCAACTTTTAAAAATTGCAAATGAGCAACATGAAGGAGTTTATATTTTTGGTGGAACAGAAGATAACCAACCCCCTTTTGACCAATTAACCTATCAATATAATGGAAATAATTCAGTAAAATCAGTAGAGATATCTCATACTCTACTTATTGATACAAATATAACAGGTTCAGACCTCTTTACAGATACAAATAATGGAGATGTTGATGTTTTTCAATCTTTAATAGATTTTAGAGATGCTCTACAAAATAATGACACTCAAGGAATTATGACATCAATAACAAATTTTAATAATGGATTAGAGCAATTTTCTGAAAATAGAAGTATTGTTGGTTTACAGATTCAAAAACTTGAAATAACAGAAGAGATGAATATACTTCATCAGGAGATAACAACAAAACAGAGAGTTGATATTGAGGAAACAGATATTGCAAAAGAGAGTACAACTTTAATGAAAATACAGCAAATCTTAGAGGCTAACTATGCTTTAACAGGAAAAACCCAAAATCTATCTTTATTAAAATATCTATAATATTCAATTAAAAATTATAAAATCAAAAATATCAAACAATAAATATAAAATAGTATTAATTATTTTTTTTGGAGATTGTTAAAAAGTAAACTTTTTGGTTATGGCAAGTTTGTGCTACTGTTAAAAAGTAAACTTTTTGATTATGGCAAGTTTGTGCTACTGTTAAAAAGTAAAC
>DYRY01000253.1 GCA_020718465.1 Anaeromyxobacter dehalogenans
CTTTCAGGAAAACAGGAAACATCAAGAAGAAGAATATCTTTAACATCACCCATCAAAACACCACCCTGAACAGCAGCACCTAAAGATACAACCTCATCAGGATTAACAGAACGGTTTGGTTCTTTTCTAAAAAATGTTTTAACTTTATCTTGAACAAGTGGAATACGTGTTGAACCACCCACAAGAAGAACTTCATTAATTTGATCAACAGATTTCTTAGCATCTCTAAGAGCTATTTTACAAGGTTCTAATGTTTTTTCAACAATATCAAGAATAAGAGCCTCAAATTTTGCACGAGATAAGCGAATATTCATATGTTTTGCACCACCAGCATCTGCTGTGATGAATGGGATATTAATTGTTGTTTCCTGTTTTCCTGAAAGTTCTATTTTAGCTTTTTCGGCAGCCTCTTTAAGGCGTTGAAGAGCCATTTTATCTCTTGATAAATCTATTTTTGTCTCATTTTTAAATTCATCAATAAGATATTTAATTAAAAGATTATCAATATCATTACCACCAAGATGGGTATCACCATTTGTTGATATAACCTCAACAACATTCTCTCCAACCTCAAGAATTGAAACATCAAAAGTACCACCACCAAAGTCATACACTGCAATAATTTCCTCTTTTTTCTTATCAAGACCATAAGCAAGAGCAGCTGCAGTTGGCTCATTAATAATTCTTTTAACATCAAGTCCAGCGATTTTTCCAGCATCTTTTGTTGCTTGACGTTGTGCATCATTAAAGTAAGCAGGAACTGTAATAACTGCTTCTGTTACAGATTGTCCTAAATATGCCTCTGCAGATGCTTTAAGTTTTTTTAGAATTTGAGCACTAATCTCTTCTGGTGAATATCCTTTTCCATCTATATCAACACGGCAATCTTGGTTTCCACTTGGAATCACTTTATATGAAACATGTTTAATCTCATTTACTAATTCATCAAATTTCATACCAATAAAACGTTTAATAGAGTGAACTGTTCTTTCTGGGTTTGTAACAGCTTGGTTTTTAGCTGTTTGACCAACCAATATCTCATCACCAGTAAAAGCAACAATACTTGGTGTAGTTCTTCCACCCTCTTCATTCGCAATAACTTTAGGTTCGTTGCCCTCCATAATAGAGACAACTGAGTTTGTTGTTCCAAGGTCAATACCAATAATTTTACCCATAACTTATCCTCCAGAGCTAAAATTTTGTACGTAGGTTATAATAAGCACATTTTTTTTAATGTCAATAAGGTTTTTACTATAAAGTATCTATTTTTTTTAATTTTTTATTATACTTTTTTATTTTTATCTGTTTTCACATCTTTTTTGTAGTTGGTTTTGCTTAAAATATAATTTATCTTAATTCAAATCAATTATATTAACACAGATATTGAAATTGTTTTAATTTATTGTAAAAAAGCATAAAACTGATTATTTTGATTCCACAAGAGTAATCATTGCTTTTAAAGTATCTTCAATTGTGGCTTTTTCATCTCTCCCTTGTGTTAAAAAGGCTCTAATTGCAACTATTTTTCTAACAGCCTCATCAAGAATGGGATCACCTCCCTTAACATAAGCTCCTATCCGAATAAGAGCCTCCGATTTTTGATAGGCTGCAACAAGCTGTTTCACTTTAATTGCTGCTTTTTTGTGTTGTTCTGAAACAACTTGATTCATTACCCTACTTGCAGAGTATAGAATATCAATAGCAGGATAGTGACCTTGAGCAGCTAAATCCCTTGATAAAACAATATGACCATCAAGAATAGAGCGAGCAGCATCTCCAATCGGATCATTCATATCATCACCATCAACCAAAACTGTATACAAACCTGTTATGGAACCCTTTCCTTTATCTTTTCCTGCTCTCTCTAGAAGTTTAGGTAAAGCATCAAAAACACTTGGGGTATATCCTTTTGTTGTTGGTGGCTCCCCTATTGCTAAACCAATCTCTCTTTGAGCCATTGAGAATCTTGTTAAAGAGTCCATCATTAATAACACATTTTTACCTTGAGCTCTAAAAAACTCTGCTATTGCTGTTGCATAGTATGATGCTCTTACCCTTTCAAGGGGAGATTTATCACTTGTTGCAACAACAACAACACTCCTTTTAACCCCCTCTTTTCCTAAATCATACTCCATAAACTCCCGAAGCTCTCTACCCCGCTCTCCAATAAGTGCAATCACATTAACATCTGCTTTTGTATGTTTTGCCATCATTCCCATTAAAACCGATTTTCCAACACCACTTCCAGCCATAATACCAACACGTTGTCCCTTTGCTGTTGTTAATATTCCATTAATTGCTCTTATTCCTAAATCAAGAGGTTCTGATATCATCTCCCTCTCCATTGCATTAATGGCCTCTGAATAGAGAGCTATTTTTGCAGAAAATTGGATTTCACCTTTATTATCAACAGGATTTCCCAAACCATCAACAACTCTTCCAAGCATTTTTTCGCCAACTTCAACATAAGGCATTGTTGTAAGAATTGATATTTTTGCTCCTGCCTTTATCCCTTTTATATTTCCAAGAGGCATTAAAAGTGTTTTTCCATCTCTAAAACCAACAACCTCTGCCATTATTTTCTCTGTTGATGATATCTCAACGCTACAAAGTGCTCCAAGAGCTGCAGAACGAACTGTTGCTTCAATAACTAAACCTGTTACCCCAATAACAGAACCAAATGGCTCAAACAAAGTTAAACTATCAAAAGCATCTTCTATTTTTTTTTCAGAAAAAAATCTCATAAAAACCTTTTAAAAATAATCTTTTTTAAGTAAATAAACAAAAAAACAGTTATAAATAATCTTTTTTATAGTAAATAAACAAAATCTATAAAGATTTTATTTAGGTTATTTAAATTAGTTATAGCTTAGAAAATCTAAATTCTCAATAAAATAGTAGATTTAATTGACTCATAATATAAAATTTGATAAAATAGGCTATAAAACTAAGTGAGTTGTTTATATAAAAATTTGAGGTTTTATGATTTTTTTACTGTTTTTATTTACAATTTTGTTTAAATATTATAATATCAATTTAATGTAGCTGGTTGGATTTATGGCTTAATGTTAACTCTATTTAGTGAAAAAAACAGTAATATTATTGAAAAAAACAGTAATATTATAGATGAAAACTCTGTT
>DYRY01000004.1:0-17252 GCA_020718465.1 Anaeromyxobacter dehalogenans
TATGTCTGGGCAGAAAAAAAGTATGTAGGGGCACGAAAAAAGTATGTCAGGGCACGAAAAAAGTATATTTTAGTATGAAAACTAAATAGAGATTTATGCAGATAACTCTTTATTGTCCTCTTCGTTCATCCATTTTTTAATTAATTTTGATATTGTAAGTAGAAAAATTGCTGCACCCAATGCTGTTGCTGTTGGAATCATAAAAAATATGATAGGACTCATTTTATCATAATTTCCTGCAAATACACCTCCAACATAATTAGCTGCAAATGAGGATAGAAACCAAGTTCCCATAAGAAGTGATGCAAATCTTGCAGGAGATAATCTACTCACCATTGATAAACCAACTGGAGATAAACATAACTCTCCTAATGTGTGAAGAAAATATACTCCAATTAACCACCACATACTAACTAATCCAGAACCCTCAAAAACTTGTGATGCAAGAATCATTAAAACAAATCCTACAGCAAGTAAAACAAGTGCAATAACAAATTTTATTGGAGTTGAGGGATCCTTTTTTCTTTTTGCAAGATAAACCCATAGTTTTGAAAAAAGTGGAGCAAAAATAAAAATAAGAAGAGGATTAACAGATTGAAAATAACTAACAGGCATATCCCAATCAAAAAAAGAGATATATCTATCTGTTGAACGCTCTGCAAATAGAGTTAAAGAACTTCCTGCTTGTTCAAATGATGCCCAAAAAAACACAACAAAAAAAGATAGAATAAATATCACAGCTATTCTCTGTTTTTCAACTTTTGTTAAAGGTTCATCTTTTATCTCTCTATTTTTAGCTCTTATAGGTTTTAAACCAATATCTCCAAGATATCTTTTTGCACCCCAAGCATACATTATTAGCCCTAAAACCATTCCAACACCTGCTGCTCCAAAACCCCAATGCCAACCAACTTTTTCCCCAAGTGTTCCACAAATTAGGGGTGAAAAAAATGCACCAAGATTTATACCCATATAAAATATGGTAAATGCACTATCTCTTCTTACATCATTTTTATCGTATAGTTGACCAACAACAGTTGATATATTTGGTTTAAAAAAACCATTTCCAATAATTAGTAGTAAAAGTGCTCCATAAAAGAATGGAAGTCCAGGAAAAGCCATTGCAAAATGACCCAAAGACATTAATATTCCACCAATAAAAATACTTTTTCTTGCACCTAAATATCTATCTGCAATATAACCACCCATTAGTGGAGTTAGATATACAAGACCTGTATACCAACCATACACTTGACCAGCTTTTTCTGTATCAAAAAGTAGATGTTTTGTCATATATAGAATAAGAAGTGCTCTCATTCCATAGTAACTAAAACGTTCCCACATCTCCACAGAAAAAAGGAGATAGAGTCCCTTTGGGTGACCTTGATTCATTTTAAACTCCAAAAAATTAAAAAAAACATAAAAAATAAAAAATATAAAAGACATTATAGTAATTAATTACTATTTTTATTCCATTTATAATCTAATGTAGCTTTTATAAAAGAGGTAAAAATCGGATGAGGCATAAATGGTTTTGATTTAAACTCTGGGTGAAATTGACATCCCAAAAACCAAGGATGATTTTCCAATTCAACTGTTTCAACCAAAGACTCTTTTTCTGAAATTGCACCAATTATAAGTCCTTTCTCTTTTAAAATCTGAAGGTATCTATTATTAAACTCAAAACGATGTCTATGTCGCTCCGATATTTGAGAAATCCCATATATTTTTTCTGTTAATGTGTTGGGGGTTATATCTGCAGTATATGCACCAAGCCTCATTGTAGCCCCAAGATAATCACTATTTTTTTGTGACTCCATTAAAGATATAACTGGATAATCTGTTGTTGGATTAAATTCAGTAGAGTTTGCTCCCTCAAGATTTGCAATATTTCTTGAAAACTCTACAACAGTTAACTGCATTCCTAAACAGATTCCTAAAAATGGAATTTTTCTCTCTCTTGCATATTTTATTGCTTTTATTTTTCCCTCAATTCCCCTTTTTCCAAAACCACCAGGAATAAGAATTGCATTGTAGTTTTCAAAAGAGATATCTAAATTTTCAACACTTTCTGAATCTATATAGGAAAGATGAACTTTACATCTATTTGCAATTCCACCATGAATTAAAGCCTCGTTTAAACTTTTATATGACTCTTTAGGATTATCATATTTTCCAACAATAGCAATATTTACAGAGTATTGTGGATTTTGAAGTGTATTAACAATATGATGCCATTTTGATAAATCAGGCTCTTTTGATTCAAGTACAAGAAGATTTAAAATCTCTTTATCTAAACCCTGCTCATGAAGAGATATTGGTAACTCATATATAATTGATAAATCTTTTGCAGTAAAAACATGTTTAGATTGCAAATTGCAAAAAAGTGCAATTTTATCTTTTACTTCCTCTGGAATATCCTGTTCTGTTCTACAAATAAGAAGATCAGCCTGAATTCCAATTTGCATAAGTTGATGAACAGAGTTTTGCGTTGGTTTTGTTTTTAGCTCATCAGCCGATTTTAAATATGGAATAAGTGTAAGATGAATAGAGATTGAGTTGTCTCTACCTAACTTTGTTTTCATTTGTCTAATTGCCTCAAGAAATGGTAAAGACTCAATATCACCAACTGTTCCACCAATCTCAATAATTGCAACATCAAATCCCTCTGTTCCTCTCTCTATACGAGCTTTAATCTCATCTGTAATATGTGGAATAACTTGAACAGTTCTTCCAAGATAGCCTCCCTTTCTCTCTCTTTCAATAACTGTATAGTAAACTTGTCCAGATGTAAAATTACTTTGTCGATTCATTTTTGTTGTTAAAAATCTCTCATAGTGACCAAGGTCTAAATCAGTTTCTGCACCATCATCAGTAACAAATACCTCTCCATGTTGATGAGGAGACATTGTTCCTGGGTCTACATTTATATATGGGTCTAATTTTTGAATGGTAACACTCAGACCTCTTAACTCTAAAATTGTTGCAATTGATGCACTAGTTAAACCCTTTCCAAGAGAGGATACAACTCCTCCAGTAACAAAAATATACTTTTTTGCCATATCACACCCGAAAAAACAGATATTATATAATTTTGTTGAAAATGTAAAATAGATTTTTATAAAATCTATATATTTTTTTAATTATGACTATTTTTATTTTTTTTAAAAATATAAAAAGAGAATGTTTTTTGATAATTATTAAAAAATTATATTTTTATTGTTCACAAACTCCACCATAAATGTTGTTTGCAGGATTTAAACTTGTTACAACAGTTCTTCCAGTTTCATTACAAATTGCTTCAATTGAGCTACATTGCACATCATTAGAGCAAGCAATAGTACACTTATTATTATGACATAGATGACTTTTACACTCACTATCTGTAGAGCAAGTTTCAAAAAGATTTTTTCCAACAGTTTTTGGCTTAACACATAAATACTCAAGAAGAGAGCTATTGTTTGCAGAACCTGGTGCATTTACATAGCAGTATTCACCATTTGAACATGGATTAAATGATTGTGAACATGGAGTCATACTACCTTCAAATGGAAAACATCCACCAGCATAAGCAGGAGAATATATCTCATTCCCTTGAAGTGTACCACCATCTCTAATCTCTAAACGTTGACACATTTTATCTACTCCACAAGAGGAGGTGTTTCTACAAAAATCAATACAGACATTATCAACACATATATCACTATGACAATATAGTAGTGAGTTATCACATGCTCCTCCTGTTGGTTGATATGTTCTTGCTGTCTGACCTAAAACACCACAAACACCAGTAACAGAGTCATTTCCATTTATTTGTGGAATACAGTGATGAGTTGGATTATCACAATCAGAGCGATGATTACAAACTCTTGTGGTTGTTGATATTGAGTCCAAATCTCTACAATATCCCAAAAATGTTGTAGTTTCTTCTAAAACTGTTATACCAAAAAAGTAGTTACAAAAGGAATTTGAACCACAATCTACATCATCATCACATAAAATAGTACATTTATTATCCTCTCCATTACAAAAACCACTTTGACAAGATTCATGATTATTATCACTACAATACTCTCCTCTTGCAACCCCAGTTATATTCTGTGTTGAACAATGAGATGTTGCCTTTCTATCTGGCATTAAAGATATTTTATTGCACTCTGTATTTTGGATAGTACAATCATTATTACTTTTGCAAGTTTGAGCACAAATATCAATTGGATAAAATTTATCTGTTTTTGGCATCTCATAATAATCATTTAAACAATCTAGCCTTTTTCCTTCTAAAATTGGACAAGTTGCATTTTCAAAAACACCTAAAGATATGTTGCATTGACGAGTACAAATACTATTAAAACAGTGTAATCCTGGTTTACATAATAAATCTTGACATCTCTCTTCACAAAACTCTCCTGCATCTTTTGTTCTTCCAATAGTTCTATATTGTTCACCACAATATCCACCAAAAACTCTTTGGCAAAATCTTAGTGGTAACTCTGTATCTGCGGATACTTTATACTCTATTTTATTACAAATAAACTCTTGAGTATTCCCATATCCAGGATATCTATCAACACATTGTGAATCATCTTCACAACCTGTTCCACCTGCACTTCCTGCTAAATCAACCTCTATACAATAAAATCCTTCATAGTAATCCCTTATACAAGTATTCATACCTTGACCATATAAGGCTAAATCAGAAAAAGCAGGATTACAATGAGAATCATCAGCACAACATGCTCCCTGTGAACCATCAAGAGGTCTACCATCTGAGCATATATCAGGAACTTTACACTCTCCAAGAACACAAACTTTCCCACCATCACATTTTCCTGTTGGATATAGAATAGAGCAAGAATCTTCGAGGCATCCACCAGAAATACATTGATAATGCTCCGGACAATAACCATTTGGAAAATCGAGAGAACAATCTTGTATTTCTGGATCTACACAAATACCATTATAACATATCCACTCTAAAGGACTACAATAACCATCAGAATTTTGTGTTGAACAACTTGATTTACAAACACCATTAAGACATCTTTGAGATGAATCAGTACATGCACCATTCAAATTTGCTGGACTACAGGGATATTTTTTACAAACTCCTTCTAGAAGATGGCAATATTCATCTTCATTTGGACATGGTCCAGATGTGTTTTGAGGTGAACATCCAGCAATACAACTACCATTATCACATATAAAATATTGCTCTTCACAAAAACCATTTTTATGTTCATTAGAACATGGATATTGGCAAATTCCATTAAAACAGATCTCATCACCTAAACATATTCCTTCAATATGTTCAGAAGAACATAATGCTTTACAACTATTATCTTTACATATAAAACCATCCTCACAATAGCCATTTGGAGCTTCAATAGAACATGGAGATATACAACTTGAACCAATACATCTTTGTTCTTCACCTGAACAAACTCCATCTGGATATAATCCAGAACATTTATACTCACAAATTCCTGATTTACATATTTGAAGAGATGAAACACATTCACCATTTGGATACTCTATAGAGCATAAATCTTTACAAACTTTATCTCGACAGATTTTATTATTTGAACATAATCCACCAGGGTTTAAATCTGAACAGAGTGATGAATCATTAACACAAACACCATCTAAACAACTTTTTCCAGCTACACAATAGCCATTTTGATACTCACTACTACAAATTTCATCACAAATTCCACTATTACATTGCATGTTTTCTGGGCATAATCCATTTGTTAATGTTGAGGAGCATTGAGAAGTTTTATCAATACATGCCCCTTTTAAACAGCTTTGATTACTATTTTCACAATAACCAGTTTGAAACTCTTTTGAACATATGTTTTTACATTTTCCAGAAACACAAGTTAATCCAATTTCACATTTTCCTTTTGGATATTTCAGGCTACATGCTTGTAGTTCACATCTATAGTATCCATCAATAAGTTTACAAACAAGATTTTTATCTTTAGATCCACTATCATTATAACAAGGGGCCATCATATTATCTCTTTCACAACTAGCGTCCATTGGAATGCATTTTCCCTGATAGCAAGTTTCACTCTCATTTTCACAATTGCCATAAATATCCTCAAGAGAACAGATTGACTCTGGTTCGTTAGGAGGTTCCTCTGTACAAGAGAAAATAAAAAAAGAGAGAATTAAAAAAATGGTAACTTTAAACATAATCACCTCAATATACATCACAATAGTTATTGTAAATCAAATATAAAAAAAAATCAATTTAATGAACTCAAATAAACTCATAAATAAATTTAGTTAAAATGATAAATTAATTGATATATCAAAAAGCATGTTAAAAATTAAACAAATCTAAAGATATTTAAAAAAATAGATAATTAATAATTTTAAAATAGATCTAAAGATATTTAAAAGAAAAATCGATAAGTTTAATATGGTTTTTAAAGATTTTATTTGTTTTTATACTATTTTTCAAATTAAAAAATTTAAAAACTTATCTTACATTTATAGATTCATAGATTTTTTGATTGTTATTAAAAAATATAATATGTAGAGGTGAAAAAATGGATGATCAATCGATTTTGCTTGAAACAGGTACCAATGAGTTGAGTATTATGGAACTCTATATTGGTGGTCAAAGTTTTGGAATAAATACTCTAAAAATTAGGGAGGTTTTAACTTATGATGAGGAAAAACTAACACGAACTCCTGATAGTACAGAATCTTTAGTTGGAATGTATTATTATAGAGGAAAAGCAGTTCCTATTATTGATATGGCAACAGAACTTAAAAAAGTTGCTAAACGAGGAGATAAAAGAGTAATACTTGTTGTTGCAGAGTTTAATCAAATGCTTATAGGTTTTATTTTTGATGAGGTAAATCGAATTTACAGGCTCTCTTGGAAAGAGATTAAACAACCACCTAAATTGATTGAGATATATAAAACCAAAGTAACAGGAATTGCAAGTATTAATAAAAATGAGGTTTTAATTTTAGATTTAGAGAGTATAGTTGCCAATATTTTTCCTAAAACAGCACTTAGTGGAGAGGGAATTATAACTCAAGATCTTCAAAAAGCTAAGCGTTCAAAAAAGAATTTAATGATTGTAGAGGACTCTGCACTCATTAGAAAAACAATACTCGATATTTTAATAAAATCTGGTTATAGAAATATCATATCTTTTCATAATGGAGAGGAGGCATATCAACAGATTTATGCTTGGTTGAAAGAGGGAACAGACTCAATAGTAAAACATGTTGAACTTATTGTTTCTGATATTGAGATGCCTCAAATGGATGGATTGACTCTTTGTAAAATAGTTAAAAAAGATCTAAATCTTCCAATATCACTAATTATATTTTCATCATTAATTAATGAACAGATTGCTGTAAAATGTAGAGAGGTTGGAGCTGATAGTTATATAAGTAAACCACAAATGGGAGAACTTGTTATGCTTGTTGATAAATATCTTATTAATGATGAAGATTAATTTTTAATTTTTTAATCAATTTTTATGTTTTTAGTAAAAATAAAGTATTTTACATTAGATTACACAATGTAAAAAGTAAAAATCTTTTTTTTACAAGAATAAAATATTACCCTATCAATGTGAATTTATAAAAAATTAATAATTTATAACTAAATTTTGTTTACAATAAAAGATAAAAAAACTATAATATATATATATTTTCTTTGGAGGATTTATGTTTATTGGTGTTGATGTTGGTGGAACAACTGTTAAAACTCTTCTTTTAATCGAAAATGAGATTGTATCATTTGAAACAGAGCCAAATGATACAACATCAGAAAAAACTGTTTTAGAATCTATTGAAAGAGGTATTGCAAAAATTATATCAAAAGAGGATATACTAAAAGTAGAAGCAATTGGCCTCTCTATTGCAGGTCAAGTTGATTCACAAAATGGAGTTTTAATAAATGCACCAAACATGCCACTAAAAAATTTTGATTTTAATAGATATTTTAAAAAAAAATATGGAAAACCATGTTTTGTGGATAATGATGTTAATTGTGCTGCAATTGCAGAGAGTTCTCTTTATCCAGTTGATACAACACAGATTTTTATATTTTTAGGTACAGGAATTGGTGGTGCTGCAATGATAAATGGTAAAATGCTTCGAGGTGCTAATAATTTAGCAATGGAGATTGGTCACATGACTCATATTGATGGTGGACATCTTTGTGGTTGTGGAAAAAAGGGTTGTTATGAGGCATATGCTGGTGGAAAAAGTCTAAATAGACTTTATCAAGAGGTAACAAAAACAAAAGAGTACATGAATATTATAAAAATTGAAGAGGGGGCATTAAATAGGGATAAACATGCTTTAAAAATTTTTAATGAAGCAGTTCATGCCCTTTCAGCATTAACAAATGATTTAATAACAATTTTTAATCCTGACTATATTATTTTTGGTGGTGGAGTTATTGAACATTCAAAAACTCTTTTAGATTCTATCAAAGAGTATCTAAAATCAAATATCCGTTTTGCAGATTTATCTAAAATTAAATTTAAAGAGTCTGTATTTAAGGATCGTTCAAATGCTTATGGTGCTGTTTTAGGATATATAAAAAATCAAATATAAAACTGTTTAAAGTTTTTTTAATTGTAAGATTTAAAATGTTGGTAATTCTATTTAAAGGGGTTTTTAATGGTAAGATTTAAAATATCAGTAATTTTATTAGGAGTTATTTTAGCTCTTTTACTTGGTATCTACTACATTTTTTCATATACAGCTAAAGAGGATATAAAAGAGATTTTATCCTCTCAACTAAAACAGAATGGTTTATATGTAAGAGAGACTCTTTTAAGTGATAATCTTTTCTATCAGGCAAGAATCTCTGAATGGGCAATATCAAATGAGATTGGAGAGAGTATAGTGTTACACTCTGAAGCTCATTCAGATTTAAAAGAGTCAACAAAAAAAAGAGATGAAATATTATCTTCTCTAAAAAAAGAGGGAGTTTCTGAAAAAGATAAAGTTGAATTAGAGAAAAAATTGGAAGATTATGAGAGTGAGATTAAAAAATATACAGAAGAGATTCAGAGTGTTTCTGATCTTTTAAAAACAAAATTAAACTCATTTGTAAGGCCAGTTAATGCCGATTTTTATGCTCTGGTTGGAGATAATCTTCAAAAATGGGAGGAGCTTCAAATTATTTTTACTCTATCAAAAGATTTTCAAACAAAAGTTTTTTTTGGAGAGGCCTCTTCTGATATCTGGTTAAGAGGAAATCTATTTCACAAAGTTCATGGAGTTCCTATTAAACTTGCAAATAAAACGGTTGCAACACTTTTTATTGGGTTTATTCAGAATAAAAAAAGTGCCTCTTCAATAGGAAAATCAATTAATTGTAATGTTTCATACATATTTGAAACACAAATAACACAAACAGATATTGAATCAACTGATTTACAAGTTAAACTTAAAAAACTTATAAAATCAAAAGAGGAGCATTTTAAAACTTTCTATAGTGATGATGATGTTTCAAATAGTTTTACATTTAAGGCAGATGGAACCAACTATATAGGGGTTTTTATACCAACAAAAAATTTCCAAAATAAAACAGCAGGAATTATATTAACACGACCTTATGACTCAATAAAACTTAAAAGTGTTGCTCAATTGAAATATGGAATCCCATTTTTTACTGTAATACTGCTTGTATTAATGATAATAATCTCAATGATTATTGGAAAAAATTTCATAAAACCATTTACAGATATTGAGATTGCACTAAATCAGTATATTGATAATGGAGATGATGTTAGATTTACTCCATCTGATTTAGGAGAAGCAGAGGGGTTAGCACGTTCATTAAATCGTGTTTTTCAAAAAACTTCAGGTAAAATAGAGTCAAAATCTGGTTCTTGGGATGATCCAATTTTTGTTATGGAGTTAAATCAAGATGTTCAAACAGACAAAAAGAAAACAAAAAATCACTATGATGTTGTTTATGACCTTTTTATAAAAGGGCATATTAATAACTCTATTCCGTATGCTCATATTCAAAAATATGAGTTTAAAGAGCGTTTAAAAAGAATTGAGGATAGATTAAAAGAGAAACACTCTGTTTCTGATGTCTATTTTGAAGTTATGGTTGATAATGGAGTTGTTAAAATTCATCCATCTGTTATATCTAAGGATAAAAAAAATAGCTAATCTTGTTTCATAGATTTTATATTTTTATATATTTTTTCTTGTTTTTATTGTATATTTTTTCTGTTTACATGTTTTTTTATATAGATTTTCTGTTTTTATGAGATTATTTTCTGTTTTTTTTAAAAATCGTTTTTTTTGTAAGTTTTTTATAAAAATCTCTACATCTATTATTATTTTATCTATGTTTTTTGCAGAAACTCTTTTTGCAAAAGATAATTTTCAAACATATAATAATTTTGAGACTCAACTTTATCTTTTTAGATTGCCAAATTACTCTTTAAATGAGTATAGAGATGTTGTTAACATAAGAGTTGATGATATTTTTGAGATAAAATCACCATATCTATCATTTAAAAATTGGTTATCTATTGAACCATCAATTGGGTTTGATTCACTATCTCAAAATAGCATTGGAATGAAAAAAAATCTTTTACAACTAAAAGAGTTTTCATTATCTTTAACAACTAAAAATTTTAATATTGAGATTGGTAGATTATATCCTCTTGGGTATCCACCTTATGATATTATAAACGGAGGCTCTTTTTCAATATACATAAAAAATTTTACACTTAGTTTTATTACAGGTGAATCTATCACTGAAAACTCCTTTTTAGGGAAAGTGAGTTATTTTGATGATTTTTCATATCAAAATTATGACTATAATACTATTTTTATAAGTTGGAGTAGCGATATTTTTTTAATAAAGGGAGGATTTTGGCAACAACAATTGGAAAAAGAGATTGTTTATGACCAATTAGAGTTATCTGCTTTTTTTGATTATAAAAAATTATCAATATCATCTTTTTTTAAATACTCTCCAACTTTAGAAAAAGTATCTTTTGGGTATTTTGATATAAGTTATAAAAATTTTGGATTAAAGTATCAATATGATAATCCAACATTTCTATTTGATTCAATTTGGAATCTTTTTTATTTTGAAAAAAAACATCTTATCTCCTTTTACTATGGTGATAATTTAACTTTTTTTAATTATTTTAAAGTAAAAACCCTTGAAATAGCTTTTCTTAATGAGATATCTGCTTGGAATTTAATAGGAAGAGTTACTTTTGGAAATCTATTTTTACTAAACTTTGATTATGTTTATAAAAACTATATATATAGCAGTTTAGAGTTTGATTGGTATCTAAATTTTAAAGCCGATTTTAGATATTCCAATGAAAATAGTTTTTACTCTCAAAGTTTTACAATAAATTATAGTTTAAAATTGTATCAAACTGCATCATTAAATATATCTGCATCAATAGTAAATTCAACTTTTTATGGAGTTCAATGTATTGGTGGATTTTTTTTAAATACAAAAATTTAGAGCTTTTTATGAAAAACAAAAATGATTAATTTCTATTTTAAGGTTAATTATGAGTAATGAGTTTATTGAGAACATGATTCAAAGCAGTGATAAGTCTAAATCAGTATTTCATGATTTAATGCAATATAGAGTACGAGAAATTCTACTTGTTGCTTCTATATATGACTCTTTTATTGTTGATAGAGAGAGAGAGCTTTCAGAAAGACTTTTTGGAGAGTATTTTCAACTAAATATAACACAAGCTCCAAGAGTTACAAGTGCAAACTCTTCAGATGAGGCATTACAAAAACTTAAAAAATATAACTATAGTATGGTTGTTATAATGATGGGATTAGAAAAAGAGATTCCTATCACTCTTGCAAAAGCAATAAAAGAGAAACATCCAAAACTTCCTGTTCTACTTCTTCTCAATAATAATAGTGATATAAGATTTATAAAGGAGAGTGAAAATGAGTTAATCTCTTT
The DNA here is from genome assembly GCA_020718465.1 of Anaeromyxobacter dehalogenans. GTDB lineage: Bacteria > UBP6 > JAFGXH01 > JAFGXH01 > JAFGXH01 > JAFGXH01. The sequence continues at coordinate 11,969 of DYRY01000004.1, forward strand.
TGATAAAGTTTTTGTATGGAATGGTGATTCTCGTATATTTCTTGGTATGGTTAAATATATTGAGGATAAAATGAATGTTAAAAGAGATACCCAAAAAGCTATGGTAAGGGTAATTCTTTTAGTTGAGGACTCAATAAAATACTACTCAAGATATCTACCAAATCTATATACAGTTGTAATGAAACAGACTCAAGCACTTATATCACAAGAGAGTGACTTATTCGAAAAAATGTTACGAATGAAAGGGCGTCCAAAAGTGCTTTTAGCAACAAACTATGAGGAGGCTGTTCAACTTTATAGAAAATATAAAGAGTATATTCTCTGTGTGATATCTGATGTTAAATATAAAAAAGATGGACTTTCTGATTCAGATGCTGGTTTAAAATTGATAAAATTTCTAAAAGAGAACTCTCCAAATGTACCAACACTTTTACAATCATCAGATATATCAAATAAAGAGAGAGCTTTTGCTATTAACTCTAGTTTTATATATAAAAACTCTGATACACTACTTCAAGAGTTAAAAGAGTATTTTTTACAAAATTTAGGATTTGGTTCTTTTGTTTTTCGTAATAATATTGGTGATTGGCTTACATCTGCAAATACAATTGAGGAGTTACAAAAAATTTTAGAGCATATTTCAGAGGAGTCTCTTGAGTATCACTCAAAAAGAAACCATTTTTCTGCTTGGTTTATGGCAAGAGGAGAGATAAAAATTGCAAAAAAATTGGGAGAACTTTCTGTTGAAGATTTCAACTCAATAGAGGATATTAGATTATTTATAATATCTCTCATTAAAAATGATAAACATGATAAACAAAAAGGGGCAATTATTGATTTTACTGAACACTCTTTTTTTGAAGATAGTTATATTCTTCGATTGGCTGATGGTGCTTATGGTGGAAAAGGAAGAGGTTTAGCCTTTATAAACCATCTTATTGAGAATTTAAATATTTCAAATTTAATTCCAGAGATTGAGATAAAAATGCCTAAAACTGCAATTATTGGTACTGATGAGTTTGATGAGTTTATTGAGAGAAATCAGATTTCACATAAAAGTATTAATCAATCTTTTAAAGAGATTCAAGAGATATTTTTAAAAGGAAGATTGTCGGACTCCTTAAGAAAAAAATTAAGAGTATATATAAGACAAATTCAGGCTCCAATTGCTATTCGCTCTTCAGGACTTTTTGAAGACTCTCTACTTCACCCATTTTCTGGAGTATATACAACATATCTTATTCCCAATAATCATCCTAATGAGGAGATAAGATTTCAGATGCTTACAAATGCAATAAAGTTAGTCTACTCATCTCTTTTCTCTCCACATGCAAAAAACTACTTTGATGCAATAAGTTATAAAGTGGAAGAGGAGAAGATGGCTGTTATTATCCAAGAGGTAACAGGTAAAATTCATGGAGATTACTTCTATCCAGATTTGAGTGGAGTTGCACAATCTTATAATTACTATCCAATATCCTATATGAAACCAGAGGATGGAATTGCTGTTTTAGCAATAGGATTAGGTAAATATGTTGTGGAGGGGGAGAAATCTTTTAGATTTTGTCCAAACTATCCTAAAGTAGATTTTTTATCAATGCAAGATCAGTTTAAAGCATCTCAAAACTACTTTTTTGCTCTTGATTTAAAGAACTATCCACAAGATTTAAGTAGTGGAGAGGAGGCAACTTTAAAAAAACTTGATATAAAAGTATCAGAAGAGTCAAAACTTCTGCATATTTGTGCCTCAACATTTGATATTAGAAATAATAGATTGGTTGCAGGTATATCAACAAATGGTCCAAAGGTTGTAAATTTTGCCAATATTGTTAAATATGGATATACTCCACTTGCTGAGTTATTAAAAAATCTTCTTGAAGTTATAGAGTATTCAATGCATTCACCAGTTGAAATTGAGTTCTCTGTTGATTTAAATTTAGATAAAAAAAGTAAAAAGCCAACATTTAATCTTCTACAGATTAAGCCACTAATTAAAGGGGAACATTTTTTTGATATTGATTTGAACAAACTAAAAAAAGAGGATCTTATTTTATATACTGAAAAAGGGTTGGGTAATGGTAAAATTGATGATATTGAGGATATTGTTTTTGTAGATCCAGAGCTTTTTGATAAATCAGAGACATTGGAGATGGTTGAAGAGATTGAACTTTTAAATAATGTTTTAAAAAAACAGAGTAAAAAATATGTTTTAATTGGTCCAGGTCGTTGGGGAAGTAGTGATAGATGGCTTGGAATACCTGTTGTATGGAGTCAAATATCTCATGCAAAACTAATAGTTGAGATGAATTTAAAGAATTTTTTTGTAGATGCCTCTTGTGGTTCTCATTTTTTTCATAATATAACCTCAATGAATATTGGATATTTAACAATAAGAGATTCTAGTGAGGATTTTATAGATTGGGATATATTAAAACAACAGAAAATCATACATAAAACAAAGCACTGTAGACATATAAAATTCCCAAAACCATTCTTAATAATGATGGATGGAAAAAAAAGAGTCTCAATGATATGTTGTAAAGATAGTTTTTAACTTTCGGTTTTTGCTTTTAGATATATTCTTACATTTTGAGAGAATGGTAGGACATCAAGATATAAATTGATATATTTCTCCTCATTACTCTCATCTAAAACTGTAAAACTATTGCCTCCTAATCTCCAAAATCTCTGTTTTTCACCATTTTGATTGTTAAACTCATGTGGAAAGAAAATCTGTTTTTGTTCCATTTTAAATCTCCTTAAAAAAAAATAGACACTCATATTATAACAGATAGTTTTCCAAAATATAAAAATTTATGAAACCTTTTTAAATAGAGATGATTACAAATTTTGAATGTTTCAAAATAGATATTATGTTTCAAAAATAAACATAGTAGATGTTTTAATAATCATTAATAATTTTCATAAAATATTTTTAAATATCTTTACTCACTTTACTTGAAAAAAGAGATATTTTGAAAAAAAGTTAATTAAACTATATTTTAGTTGAATTTTTAATAAAAAAGATTAGAATAATTAATATTTCGTAGGGGTTATTATGAATAATTTTGAACATCTATTAAAGCTTGTTGATAGTAAACGATGGTTTTTTTTTAAAAATTCAGAACATACTCTTTTTGATAAAAAAAGCTCTCTATTTTGGATTGATCCATACTATATTTTTCCAGAAAAATTAACTATTGAAGAGGCTCAAAAAAAAGCATCATCAATAACAATAGAAAATTTAAGTGATTGGAGAGTTGCCACTTCAACTGATTTAGATGATATACTAGTTGCTGGATTTCCTTTTTATGAGACATATAAAAATATGAGAGAGGGTGATTGGGATTTTGAAAATGATTTTGATAAAATTCTATTTATTCCATGTTACGATAAATTTTCAAATTTTAATTTAGAAAATAGTGAAAGAGTACTCCATTTTTTTACTGAAAACAATCTATTTCCTGATTTTGGTGATTTAAAATCGGAAGAACAATTTTTAATGTTTAGGCGTTTTTCTGAAAAAAAAGGGATTTTAAAAGTTGAGAAAATAGATTCAAATCTATTATACTCTAAATTCTTAAATAGTGGTAAAGAGTATTTTAAAAATTCATTAGAACTTCTTAATTTTGTTAAATTAGAGATTAAAAAACATCATAAAAAACATAGTTTTTTAGATAGTATTGATAATTTTATAAACTATATAAAATCTCAAGAGAGTGAGTTACTTAATATAACATCTCCAGAGATGTTAATTGAATTTCAAAAAAGAGAGAGAGTTGATTTTAACTATTTATTAGAGTGGTCTATGAAAAATTTTGAACATTTAATGAATAAAGATTTTTAAAAAATTAAAAATCTAATATTTTCTGTAAAAAGAGCCTTGAAAAATGTTTTTTCTCTCCATCTCCCAATCAATACCATTTAGTACTTCAAATTTTTTTATAATCCAATTTGGAGCAATAAGTTCATCTCTATTAGCATCACCTGTAATTCGTTGAATAAGAATTTTTGGATCAAGATGAGCAATTTGGTCAGTTATAATGTCAATATACTCCTCCTTTGTTAGAAGTTTAAATTCACCTCTCTGATATATTTTTGCAAGTGGAGTATCTTTTAAAACATGAAGCATATGAATTTTAATACATTGAATATTAAGAGTGTTAATATATTTTATTGTCTCAATCATATCAGTTTTTGTTTCATCAAAAAGTCCATTAATTATATGAACACAAATATTTATATCTTTTGCTCTTAATCTTTTTATTGTCTCTTCTATTTCGAAAAGAGTCTCCTGTCGATTTAATTTTGATACTGTTTTTTCATGAATCGATTGAATCCCTAACTCAATCCAAAGCTCTTTTGTTTTTGATATAGATTCTAAATAATCAATTAAGTCATCCTCAATACAATCAGATCTTGTTGCAATAGCAATTCCAATAACATCATCAAGATATAAAACAGAATCATAAATTTTTTTAAGCTCTTCTGTTGGTGCATATGTGTTTGTAAATGCCTGAAAATATGGCAAATAAAGACCATTACTCCATTTTTCACTCATTTTATCTTTTACCGCATTAAATTGCTTTAAAATTGAGTCTTTTACATCACCAGCAAAATCTCCAGAACCTTTTTTAGAGCAGTAGATACAACCACCAAATCCTTTTTTACCATCAATATTTGGGCATGTAAAACCGCCATTTAGGCTTATTTTTATAACTCTTTTTCCATAAATCTCTTTCATTTTATCAGAAAATCGATTGTATCTTTTTCTTTCATTCATAAAAATCCAAATAAATCTGTAATTTTTTGTTTTTTTCAGTGGGTTAAAAACCACTGTTCATTTTTCTCTTTAAGAAAAAACAGATGAATTTAAAATGAGTCAAGTTTATCAAGTGCACCTTTTTTGTTGTTATTGAGTTTATCTTTAATCTCTTTCTGTTTAGGACTATCTTTCTCTTGAATAGACTCTTTTTTTATTGGTTTTGTGTTAATTTTTTTTTCAGATAGTTGATCAACAGAGTCTGATTTCTCAACACTTTTCTCTCTTAGTAGTTCAATATCTTTCATCTCTTCATCTTGAGATTTCTGAAGAAGTTTTTTATTTTTCTCCTCCTCTGCTTTTTGAATCTCCTCTTGCTTCTCTTTTGAAAGAGGAATAACTTTTATTTGACCTTCTATTAATTCACCATCTTTATTTTCAAGTGGTAATTTTTTAGATTCCTCTTTTTTCTCTTCAACTACCTCTTTTTTCTCTTCAACTACCTCTTTTTTTTCTTCAACT
>DYRY01000004.1:17352-34859 GCA_020718465.1 Anaeromyxobacter dehalogenans
TTTCTCTTCAACTACCTCTTTTTTCTCTTCAACTACCTCTTTTTTTTCTTCAACTTTAACATTATTCTCTTTTGTTTGTTGAGACTCTTTTTTCCCACATCCAACAAATAGTAAAACAATTAATAACATAGAAAAAATAGTTTTCATGCTAAACTCCAAAAAAATTGAGTTCTATTTTAACATTTTTAGGTTTATAAAACAATAAAATCTTAACTATAATTAAACAAGATTTAAAAATTTTAAAAATTATTTATAAATTAGTAGATTGTTGTTATTGCATCTGGAGTATTAAGAGAAGGGATTTTAACAATATAACCATTTATTTGAGTATCTTCTCTTATTTCTGAAAGTATTTGGCAAAAATAGAAAAGCTCTTTTTTAACATCTTTATCAATATAGAAACTATTTATAAACATAATAGCATCTATATAATCTTCAAACTCAACTAATCTATCACATTGATATATTTTTCCATTTTTAACCAATTTATAGTTTTTTCTTATAGAAACTGCATTTTGATACCAATTCGATAGAACTTTATAATTTTTACACTCCTCTATTTTATTTGAAAAAAGTAACTCCTGATGGTCATTAATAATCCCTTTAAATAACCACTGTTTAAGTAAAAATGGATTATCATCATCAAAAGTATCAAGATTAATAAGAAGCTCTCTAAAAAGTGTTAAATTTGGTTCATTCTCTTTTCTAATCCACAATCTATTTGCAGACTCCATAAGATTAACTCTATTTTGCCAATAATAAGATCTTAGATTAGATTTAAAATCTGCTTTATCAATGCTATTTTTTTGAGTAGTTTCTATTTTTTTTCCAATATAGTATTTTGTACTAAAAACATCATTATCCTCTTTAAAAAATCCCTCTCTATTTTTTTTAATATGCTGAATAAACTGGAGGATATATTTAGAAACTCTTTCATTTTTCTCACTTTTACTATCTTTATCTGTTTGAGTTACTGTGATATAGAGTGAATTTTTTGCTCTGGTAAAAGCAACATAAAGAAGATTAAGATTGTCAATAAAAACCTGCCACTCCTCATCTTTTCCTGCATCACTAAAAAAACTATTTTCACTATCTTTATCTTTATAAAATAGTAATCTATCAATATCTTTAAACTCTGGAAAAATTTTATAGATAGCACTATCTGTTGTCCATATAGCTGTTTTAGGATCTATTTTAGTATCCCAATTTGCAAAAGGGATAAAAACATAGTCAAACTCAAGCCCTTTTGATTTATGAATTGTCATAATTTGGACTGCATCAATATCTGCTGGAAGTTCAAGATATATAGATTCACTACTCTCCTCCCAATAAAAAAGAAAATCAGATATAGTTTTTGCTTCACTTTTTACAATTTCATTTAACAATTGCTCTAAAAATCCACTCCAACTTTTCAAACTACTATTAAGCTCGAAAATTCTGATTAAAAATTCAATAGTATCATAAAGTGGAAGATATTTTAGCTCTTTTATAATCTCATCTGAAAATTGAGGGATAAATTCTGATAGTAAATTTTTTTTGAGTGGAGATTTTTCATCTAAAAAATCGTTATTTATGTCTATATTGGAGTCTAAAGTAGAACTATTTTTTGAGATTTTTTTACTATATCTCTCTAAAAAACTATTAACAGATTCAGAGTTATCTAAATGTTTAGCAAAAAAAGACAAAATTCCAAATTGGGCATAAATATTATCTTTATCTTGAAGAAAATATAGAATATTAACAATAAAAGCAACAACCTCCTCATCTCTTAAAAGAACAGATTCGGACGATATTGCCTGAACTCCATTCTCAAGAAGTGCAGATGCAATAGTGGATAGATCTTTGTTTGTTCTTGCAAGAGTTGCAATATTTTTTAGTGGAACTCCTAAGCTATTTAATCTTTTGATCTCTGTTACTATTTTATCTACAATAGCATCATTATTATAACTACTATTTTCGCCAATTGGTAGAACAAATAGGTCTATTTCAATATAACCCACTTCATTATATTTAACAATCTCTTGTTTAACATCTTCATAAATATTATACTCTTTAAGATACTCTTTTTTTATAAATGAGAAAAGCTCATTATTAAATTTTATAATATTAGAGGAGCTTCTAAAGTTTTTCTGAAGAGTAAAACTTTCAACACTATTGGGGATTATAGTTTCGATACTATCTTTTAGGTTTGCCATAATATGGCTATCACCACCACGCCAACGATAAATAGCCTGTTTAACATCACCAACAGCTAAACTGTGGTATCTTTCAGACATGCTATTCTCAATTAGAGGAAAAATATTTTCCCACTGAATTTTAGAGGTGTCTTGAAATTCATCAATAAGGTAGTTATGGTATGTTTCACCTATTTTTTGAAAAATAAAAGGAATACTTTCTGTTGTAACTATTTTTTTCACAATATAGTTAAAATCTGATATTGGTATAGCAGAGTTAGCTTTTTTATACTCTTCTAAAATATTATAAAACTCTTTTAAAAGAGATAATTTATCAACTACCTCTCTTAAAATATCTGATGTTTTCAAAATCATTAAAAGTGTGTTATAGTTTTTCTCTATTTTCTCCCATAAATCAATCAAATTAGACTCTTTTAGTTTATCAAAAATCTCAAACATCTGTTTTTCATCTTTATTAGATGCAGTTTTTTTCCTCCAACTCATCTCTTTTGTAGTATCTAAAGCTTTTAAATCATTATATCTATGTTTAGAAAGAGTGTTTTGAAGAGTTTTAACAAAAAATGGTATAAAATCTTCTCTTTTTCCTAAATCATCAGGATTTATACTGTTTATTTTTAAAATATCAATAAAACTATCAATAGAGTTTTTTAGTGGTGTAATAATAGCCATCTCTTTTTTGTCTAATATCAGATAAAGATGAGATAAATCAACATGTTGAATGCTTTCAACGATTTTTCTACCATCCTCTTTAACGAGTTCATCAATAAGTTTTCTTAAATCAATCTCAATATCCCAACTTTTATCACTATCAAGTTTATTTTCAACCATTTTTTTAAATATTTTTGTTATAGCAACATCTTTTGAACTATCCAGTTTTTCAAACATAAAGGAGAGAGTTTTTTTTAAAAAAATATTCTCTTCAATCACTACATTGGAGTGAGGAGGAATATCCAACTCAAAAGCGTAGCTGTTAACAATTTTATGAATAAAGCTATCAATTGTCATAATTGAGAATTTTGTGTAATTATGAATAATATATGTTAAAATCTCTTTTGCTTTTAAAGATATATCAATTTGTGGATAGAATCTTTTTAAATCATCAATAATTGGATCTTTTTTTCCTAAAACTCCTTTTTTTAGTGCTCTTAATATTCGCTCCTTCATCTCATAAGCAGCTTTATTAGTAAATGTGATAGCTAAAACATTTCCTATTTTTTGTGGTTCAAGAAAAACAGTTTTTAAATACTCTAAAACAAGAGTATGTGTTTTACCTGAACCTGCTGATGCCTGAAAAAGCTTAAATAATCTACTATTACTCATAAAAATCCTATAAATATATTTTTCTAAGATAAAACAAAATCATAATAAACAAAATATATATCTTTTATAACTATTTTTTATATAAAAAACAGATAGATTTATTATATATCTTGAGGTTTTAAAAAGCAATAAAGATTATAATCAAAAAATAGAGATTATATATTAGACCTCTTGCATAACCTAAAAGAAGAGAAAAAAAGAGTTTTTTTTATATTTTTTTTAAAGAACCCTAATAATAGAAAATGTTAATGCAGAAATAAAGGTTTTTAAAATTTTAGGTGGAAAATATAGAAATAAACGAAAAAAAATAGGAGTTTAGCATGTTTCGAGGTTATGCAAGAGGTCTAAGTTATAAAAAAAAGTAAAATATCTTTAAAAAAAAACTATTTTCTAAAAAACAGATAAATTTATTTTATATCTTGAAATTTTAAAAAGTGATTTTTTTGAGGTTATTTAGAAAACAATCTTTTTATTAATTTTTAATCTCTGTGGTTACATTGAACGATGGTGGAGTTTCCATATGTTTTTTAACTGCACACTGGAAGGCAGAACGAATAACGGCATCTCTATATTTTTCAGGAAATGAGGTTGGTAAAACAATTTTCATGTTCACTTTTGAGATCATTCTTGTCATTGGATTAAACTCATGTGATTGAATTATCTCAATTCCCTCTGTATCAATTCCTCTTTGTTGACAAAAACCAAGAACATAAATTCCTGCACAAGTTCCTAAAGAGGCTAAAAACATCTCAAATGGTGCTCCAGCACTACCTTCACCACCAGCCATCATAGGTTGATCTGTTTTATGTGTAAAATCATTAAAATCTGCATAAACTTTTTTTCCACCAGGAAAGTAGATTTTCATATCCATTAGAACTCCTTATAATAAAGCCCAAAAACATTCTTAATATTAATATTATTTTTTCATTGTCAAGTAGTTTTAAGAAAAAATTAAAAAAAGATTGACTTTATCTCCAAAAGCATATATTTTTTTAAAGTCAAGATTTTGGGTGGATGAATTGAAAGAGCCTGTTCGTTTTGGAAAATATCTACTTTTAGACAGAGTTAATGTTGGTGGTATGGCTGAGGTTTTTAAAGCAAAAACTTTTGGAATAGAGGGTTTTGAAAAACTTGTTGCCATAAAAAGGATTTTACCATCAATTGCAGAGGATGATGAATTTATTCGAATGTTCGTTGATGAGGCAAAAATAACTGTAAAACTCCAACATGCAAATATTGCTCAAGTTTATGAGCTTGGAAAAATAGAGGAGAGCTATTTTATTGCAATGGAGTTTATAAATGGAAAAGATTTAAAACAGCTTTTTGAAAAAAATAGAAAAAACTCAAATCCAATGGATGCTGCACAAGCATGTTATATTATAGCACAAGTTTGTGCAGGTTTAGATTATGCTCATAGAAAAAAAGATGAAAGAGGAGCTGACATAAATATTATTCATCGAGATGTCTCTCCTCAAAATATTAGACTCTCTTATGATGGTGAAGTTAAAATAATTGACTTTGGAATTGCAAAGGCAAAAAATAAATCATCAAAAACAGAGGCTGGGATTCTTAAAGGTAAATTTGGTTATATGTCTCCTGAACAGGTTCGTGGTCAAGTTCTTGATAGACGTTCAGATATTTTTGCAATTGGAATTATACTTTATGAACTACTAACTAATATAAGACTTTTTCAAGGAGAGACAGATTTTTCAACACTTGAAAAAATCAGAAATGTGGATATTCCATTACCAACAACAATTAATCCGAATATTCCACCAGAACTTGAACAAATTATTATGAAATCATTAGAGAAGGATCGCAAAGATAGATATGAGTATGCTCATGATATGCATGATGATTTACAACGATTTATGATTTTAAATAATTTTATGTACTCCCGTTCAGAACTATCAAACTGGATGAAAGATAGTTATAGTGCAGAGATTCAAAAAGAGATGGCAAAACAGAAAGAGTTTAGTAACTACTCTCTTAGTAATACTCCAACTCAATCGGAACGCTCTGTTATTCAAAAAAATCAATTTACTCCACCATCTTCAAATATGTCAAATCCTAGAATTGAGGCAATGGAGTGGGATGATGATGAGATGGAGACTCAACTTTTTGATAAAAATCCATCAATTGTTGGAACACAACCAGAGGTTGATAAGAATAGTGTTCCAATACAACAAAAGTTGCTAAATCCTAAACCAATTCCAAAACCCAAGCCACGCAAAAATGGAAGTTTTTTTGAAAATAATAAAATGGTAATAATTTTGGTTGCAGTAACAGTATTATCTGTTTTGGTTGCAGCTTTAATTATTGTTAATGTTATGAAAAAACCTGTTGAGCTAAAAAAACAGAAATTTATTTTAAGTTTTCTATCAACTCCTAAAACAGGGATAAAACTATATTTTAATAATATACTTGTTTCAGATAAAACCCCCTATATTCAACAAGATGTTTCAGAGGGGGTTTATGATTTTAAAATAACTCATGATGATTATCATCCAATCGAAACACAGATAGTTTTACAGAAAGATAAGCTTGAAAAAAAACAGATAGAGGATGGAATTATTGAGTATACTTATGAACTAAAACAGAAAAATCCTACATCACTCTCTCAATTAAAAATTAACTACACACCAAAAGATGCAAAATTATCTTTTAATGATACCAAAATATCAGGAGAGTCACCTTATATTATGAAAGATGTTGTAGAGGGTGAGTATACAATTAAATTAATAAAGGATGGTTTTATTCCACATCAACAAAAAATCTCAATAACAAAAGAGGATTTTAAAAAAGGCATTTATGAGTTAAATGTGAATTTAGAGGAGGGAAAACCTGTTGATGTTAAAATAACAACTCCATTTGGAACAAATCTGTTTGTAAATGGAGAGAAAATTGCAGGAAAATCTCCATATTCTATATCTTTAATCACAGGAAAACATAAAATAAAACTGACAGGAGAGTTTTTTGATACAATTGTTCGTGATTTTGATGTTACAGATGTAAATAACTCTCTAAATATCTCTGCAAAGCAAAAATTTGTAAATATTACATTTGAAACTAATCCTGAAGGGGCAAAAGTATATTTTATAAATAGTGAAGGTTTAAAAAGTGCTCTCCCTAAATTAACTCCTGTAAGTGAAAAAATTGAGATTGAAAAACTCTCTAAAATCATATTTGAACATCCTGAAAGAGAGACTAAAATAGTTGATTTTAAATGGAACTCTCAAACATCACAAACAATAAAAGAGACTTTACCAGCAAAAAAAATTGTTGTTGTTAACACAGATAAGAATAATACAAACACAACAAAAGATAATACAAAAGATAATACAAAAAAAGTTACTCCTAAAGTTGAAGAGTTTGGTTTTTTAAGTATTATGAGTAGACCATCTCTTGATGTAAAAATTAATGGAAAAAGTATTGACAAAAAAACCCCACTTGTTAAACATAAACTAACAATAGGTAATCATAAAGTAACACTTTATGGTAAAAATAATATTAATGATACTTTTACAGTAACTATCAAAAAAGATGGGGTAACTCCTGTTATGAAAAAATATGAGTAATCAGAATCTTTATTACTCTCATTTAAGGCTTGAAAAATAAAAAATAATTTAATCAGAGTCTTGTATTTTTCTTTTTTGAATTTTTTTTTACTTGAAATCTAAAAATCTTGAATTCAAATAGTAGGAGTTTTAATTATAGTCAATATCTTTATGAGTTCCTCTGAAGAAAACTTTTATTGGCACAGAACCAAATGGATATCTTTTTCTAAGATGATTTATCAAAAATCTTAGATATGATGTTTGAATTAAATCAGGATGATTTACTGTAATCATAAATGTTGGCGGATTTGTTGCAACTTGACTTATATATTTAAATTTTACCATCCTACCACCAGCAGATGGATGTGGATGTCCATTAATAACCTCTAACATAAAACGATTTAACTCTGATGTTGTAACTCTAAATCCCATCTGCTCTTTTAGTTTCTGAATCTCCTCAAAAACTTTAAAAACTCTTTGACCTGTTTTTGCAGATGTAAACAAAACTTGAGGATCTTTTATCTCTCTAAGCTCATAATTTAACTCTTCAAGATACTTTTTATGTGTTTTAGTATCTTTTTCAATTAAATCCCACTTATTAACAACAATTAAAACTGGTTTTCCTTTCTCTGTAATAAGTGATAGAAGTTTTTTATCTTGATCAGTTAACATCTCACTAGCATCTGTAAGAAAAATAACAATGTCAGCTCTATCAACAGATATAAATGCCTTAACAACCATATATCTTTCAAGAGAGTATTTTATTTTTGCTTTTCTTCTGATTCCAGCAGTATCAATAAAAAGATATTTTTGACCATAATATGTTACTTCTGTATCAATTGAGTCTCTTGTTGTTCCTGATTCATCATGAACAATAAGTCTTTCAGTTCCAAGTAATTTATTAATAAAAGAGGATTTACCAACATTTGGGCGACCAATAACAGCAACTTTTGCTTCATATTCATCCCCTTTGCTATTATCATCATCCTCTTCTGTATAAGTTTTAGTTTCAACACCTTTAAAAAGATTATCCATTAAATCATCAATACCTCTTCTTTGTTGAACAGATATTGGATAGATTGTTTCAAGACCAATTGAGTAAAATTCTGATAGAACAATCTCCTCTTTTTGTGAAGAGTCTATTTTATTTACTGCATAAAAAACTGGTTTTTCAGGAATAGTTTTTCTAAAATAGGATATTAAATCTTGGTCTGATGCTGTTGGTCCATCTTTTCCATCAAGAATAAATATAATTCTTGTTGCCTCTTCAATGGCAAGGGAAGCCTGCATCATCATCTCTTTAAAAATCTCTTTCTCTTCAGTATAATCAATTCCACCAGTATCAATAAGAATATAATCAACCCCATACCACTCTGCATTTGTATAGTTACGATCTCTTGTAACTCCAGGCATATCATGAACAATTGCTAACTGTTTCTGAGCTAATACATTAAATAAAGAGGACTTTCCAACATTTGGACGCCCTATTATTGCAACAATCTCTTTCATTTTAATCCTATATAAAATTTTTTTACTATTTATTAAAATTGCAAGTTAACCAGAAAAATACATAAAAATAATAATTTATTAAAATTACAAATTAACTAAAAAAAATATTATTTAAAAAAATATTATTTAAAAAAATCTTCAAGAAGTCCACTATCGCTTTGATTGTAGCCAATTTGTCTCATTTTATCTATATTTTTATTCCAGTTTAACTCAAACCTTATCAAAATATTTAATTCGACTCTCTTTTTTAAAATTGATTCCAATTTTAATCTAGCCTGCATTCCAATTTTTTTAAGTGTTTGCCCCCCTCTTCCTATCAAAATCCCTTTTTGAGACTCTTTTGATACAACAATAATTGCATTAATAAAAATTTTCTCTTTTATTGTTGTGAATTTTTCAACAATAACTCCTGATTCATGAGGAATTTCTTGATGGATTAAGAGAAAAATCTGCTCTCTAATCACCTCTTTTACCATAAATCTCTCATTTTTATCAGTTAAAAAATCTTCTGGGAAGTAGAATGGGTGTTCTGGAAGATATTTTTCAAGCTCTTTATAAAAAAGATTTTTATTAAATCTTGTAGTTGTTGAAATTGGTATAATTTGTTGAAAACTTTTTATTTTTTGAAAAATGGATAGTAGATTTTTTAAATCATTAAAAGAGGTTGCTTTATCTGTTTTTGTGATTACTAGAATAGATTTTTTAGATTTTTTATCAAGATACTCTATAATTTGATTCTCTATTGAATCAAAAGTAGCCTCTTTTGAATACTCTTTAAGTAAAAGTACTAAATCAGCCTCTTTAATTGCATCTAATGCTTCAGAAAGCATAAATTTGTTAAACTCTTTTGTTGATAGATGTATGCCAGGGGAGTCTAAAAAAATAAATTGTGAAGTCTCATTTGTAAAAACAGCAAGAATTTTATCTCTAGTTGTTTGTTCTTTTGGGGATGTTATAGAGACTGTTTCGTTTAAAATAGTATTAAGCAATGTAGATTTACCAACATTTGGTCTACCTATAATTGCAATGTATCCAGCTTTAGTAATCATATTTTACTGATTAAATGAAAGGAAGGCGCCACCCAGATTTGAACTGGGGATGGAGATTTTGCAGACCTCTGCCTTACCACTTGGCGATGGCGCCGATAAAAAAAAAATTAAGCGGGTGGCGGGACTTGAACCCGTGACCCCAACCTTGGCAAGGTTATGCTCTACCGCTGAGCTACACCCGCTAAACAAAGTACAGCATACATATTTTTTTCTATTTGTCAATATTTTTTTTTAATGGAGATAAACTTTGTCTAATTGGTCTGTAAAATAGCTATTTTTTTATTACATTATTCAAAAAATCTGTTTTTTCAAAATTTTTTTACATATCTATAAACAGCATTAAATATACTTAAAATAAAATAGTTATAATGTAATATCTGTTGTTGAGTATTTATCACAAAAAAAACACTATATAGACAGTAAAATTTAACAATAATAGAGATTATTTTATGTTTTTTCGTTTTTGTGTTTGACTTTTTTTTAGTTTTCTATATAATATTGTAGTTTACTCATTTTCTAATGGAGGAATTTTATGAAAAAATTAAGTCTTTTACTTCTAGTTTTCTTGACATCACTATTTTTTGTTGGGTGCGATGATAGTAGTACAACAAAAAATAAATGTGATGATGCAAATTGTAATGAGTGGGAAAGTTGTGTTGAAGCAACTGGAACATGTGTTGCAAAAGCAGGACGTTGCAATACAAATGACAACTGTACTGCTCCACAAACTTGTAATACAGCAAATCACACTTGTGAAGGTTCTCAAACTCAATGTACAACAAATACTGATTGTACAGATGCTGCAAAACCTGTTTGTGATAATGGAGTTTGTGTTGCTGAACAAACTCAATGTACAACAAATACTGATTGTACAGATGCTGCAAAACCTGTTTGTGATAATGGGGTTTGTGTTGCTGAACAAACTCAATGTACAACAAATACTGATTGTACAGATGCTGCAAAACCTGTTTGTGATAATGGGGTTTGTGTTGCTGAACAGGGAGAGTGTACTGGTTTATCAGTACCTGCAGACTCATTTGTTTACGACTCACAATATGGTTATATTGCAGAGCTAACAGAAACACAAATGATTCAAATGGCAATGTTTGAATCAACTCCAGTTGGAACTTATGATTTGTCTTCAGAAATCAATAGTAACTACTCAAGTTGTGAACAATGTATCCGTTTCTACCAATTTGGTGAAACAGATGAGGAAACAAAATACTATTTTCAATCAGCTGGAACAGTTAATGTAACTGCTGGTGATGCAACAACTGGAGAGAGTGCAGGAAATCTTGTAACTCTTAAATTAATCCAAGTTACAATTGCAGATGAAACTTTTGTTTCAACTCCAGTTGAAGGTGGAGACTGTTTTGAAATTCAAACAGCAGCTTGGGATACAATGCCAGAACCAGAGTGTGTTGTTGATGGTGATTGTGGTCAGTCTTATGTTTGTGAAGAGGGCGTTTGTGTTTTCCATTGTGATAATGATGATGAATGTGTTGGAGCTTTCCAAGTTTGTAACACAGAAACACATCGTTGTGAAGAGGGTGAGTGTGTTGATGATCAAGTTGGTTCAACACCTGAAACAGCAACAGCAGTTACAACACTTCCACATACAGGTGACTATGCAATTTGTAGTGGAGTTGCTGATTGGTTTAAATTTAATTTAAACGAAGGTGATAACCTTTTTGTTAATGTTCTTTTTACAGATGCAGATGGTGACCTTGATGCAAAATTATACTATACACTTCCTGGTGAAGGTGCAACAGCAGTTAAAACAGCAGGTTCTGTATCAGATAATGAATCAATAGTTTATATTGTTCCTGAAGGAAAATCTGGAGAGTACTATCTTCATATTTTGGGTTATGGAACAGCTCAAAATACATATGCACTTGAAATTAAAGATGGTTGTACAGTAAATGCTGATTGTGGTGGTGCTCCACTTGTTTGTAATACAACAACATCAAAATGTGAAGAGCATTGTGAATCTCATGAAGAGTGTCCAAATGGAACATACTGTTCAGATACAAATGAGTGTGTAGAGTATGCAGATTGTGGTGCTGATTCTGATTGTAATATTGAAAACTCTGTTAATGATAGTGATGTTTGGTATTGTGAAGTTCTTGCTTCTACTCCAGTTTGTTTAGTTAAAAAAGCTCATACTTGTGGTGGTGAATCATCAAATGACATACACTCTCAAGCAGAAACAATTCTTCCAACAGAAAATAAAGCAGGTGTTATCTGTATTGAAGATACAGAGTGGTATACATTTACACTTACAGCTGAAGTTTCAACTGTAACATTAACACTCTCTTTTACAGCTGGTGATTTAGACCTTGTTGTTCTTGGTCCTGATTCATATACAAATAGAATTGGTGGTTCTTTTGAAGAACAAGATCCAACAGTTGGAGGAACAGAGGTTGTTGATTTAAGACTTGTTCCTGCAGGTCAATACTATGTTTACATCTACCGTTATGGTTATGAAAATGAAGATACAACTGCTGATACAAGCTACACATTATCATTCTCTGCAATTAACACAGAATTAAGATGTTCAACAGCAACAGATTGTATAAACACACTTCCATTAAGAAGTGTTTGTTCTGCAGATGGTGCTTGTGTTAATATGGATGCTGATGGAACAGTTGCTGTTGGTGGTTTTTGTGAAAATAATGCAAACTGTCAAGATAGTGAAGAGCTTTATGGCTGTTTAGATTTTGGTGAAGGAACTCCAACTTATGATAACTTCTGTACTATTAATTGTGTTGAAGATGCAGATTGTGATGCAATTGGTGGTGGCTGGTGTCAAAGTTTTGGATGGTTTGGTCCATATGTTTGTTTAAAATCATGCACAGAAGATACATATTGCCAAGATATTTTTGGTAATGAAACAGCTTTCTGTAATGCAGGTGTTTGTGATGTTCCAGAAGAAGAAAAATAGTTAATTTAACTGTTTTAAAATATAAAAAAGGGCACTTAGGTGCCCTTTTTTATTATTGATTATAATAAAATATATGTGATATAGTAGTAATAGCATTTTTTAATTTAAAAAATGAGATAATATTAAATCTAAAAACAAAATAGAACTCTTTTTTTGTTTTTATGTAAGATAATCTTTCTTTATTTTTGGATAAAATAAATCAAACAAAATCACTACTCTTTAAGGAGCTTTAAAAAAAATGTCAAAAAAATTGTATGGAAATATTGGTGGATTAAAAGCAAGTCACATAAAACAGCTTGAAGATCTATATATAAAAACGGTAAAACCTTTTGAACTAATCTCAACATATCTCTGTAAACTTACTGTTCAGATATCAAAAGAGATTAATCGAATGGTTGGCTTATTGATAAATAGGCAGGGTAAAATAGAGTATGTTATTGTTGGTGAGAGCCATAAAATCTTTATTCCAGATTTAGGACGAATGAGAGGTAGTGGCAAAAGATTAAGAGGATTAAGACTTTTTCACACTAAATTAAATTTTGAACAATTAACAATAGATGATTTAAATGATCTTTATAAATTGCGTTTAGATATGGTTTCTGTTTTAACAATGACACCAAATGGAGAACCAGACCTTTTATATTCAGCAACAATAAATCCACTTGGAGAGGATAACTATAGCTATCTTGAGCCAATATCAATTCATAATACTGATATTGGTATTTATGAGATTATTCAAGAGATTGAGAACTCTTTTGAGAAAATTATAGATAAAACAAAAGAGGTTCAAAATAGAGAGAATGCAATATTAATATATGTTTCAGACTCAAGTAATGATGAGATTGAGAACTCTATGATTGAATTAAAAGCTCTTTGTGATACAGCTGGAATAAATATATTAGAGTCTGTTATTCAGAAAAAAAAGCCAAATCCACAAACCATTATTGGTTTAGGAAAGTTAGATGAGATTCTTTTATTATCAAATAGGTTAAATTGTAATCTTTTAGTTTTTAATCACACACTATCTCCATCACAAATGAAGATATTAAGTTACTATCTTGAGGAGAAAATTGTTGATAGAAACATGTTAATTCTTGATATATTTGCACAGCGAGCAACATCAAATGATGGTAAAATTCAGGTTGAGTTAGCACAACTAAAATATCTATATCCAAGACTTTTTGAGAAAAGTCAATCTTTATCAAGACTTACTGGTGGAATTGGAGGAAGAGGACCTGGTGAAACAAAATTAGAGGTTGATAAGCGAAGAATTCAGGATAGATTACGATTTTTAGAGGGAAAACTTGAGGCAATCTCAAAAAAACGTGATATTCAGCGTAGAAAAAGAGTTGAATCAAATGCAATTAGAGTATCTTTAATTGGCTATACAAATGTAGGAAAATCAACAATACTTAATCGTTTAACAAAGAGTACAACTTTTGTTGAAAATAAACTTTTTGCTACATTAGAAACAACATCTCGTTCACTATTCTATAATGAAAAAAAATTTGTATTTAATGATACTGTTGGTTTTATTCGTGAGCTTCCACAGGAGTTAGTTCCAGCATTTACAGCAACTCTTGAAGAGATTGAACTATCTGATTTAATTCTTCATATTGTAGACCTTTCTGATTCAAACCATTTTGAGAAAATGGAGGCAGTTGATAATATTATCAGCTCTTTTGATATAAGTGAAAAAAAACAGATATATGTTTTTAATAAAATAGACTCTGTTGATAGAGAGGAGTTGTTGTATAAAAAAAGATTTTTTCCAAAAGCCATATTTGTATCTGCAACAGAGGATTTTAAAACAGACCTATTTCTAAATCATATTATTGATTCAATAACAGTTGATTCAATAACAGTTGATTCAATAACAGTTGATTCAACAACAGTTGAAGAGTAAATAAAACTCTAAATTTTTAATTATCTGGAACTCCATTTAATACTTTTTTAATATCAATTGAACCAAAACCAAAATCACTTCCAATAAACAGAGATTTATTTATAACTTTTAAAGATGTTATATTTAATGTTGGAAACTCTTCATAGAAAAATCCACTCTCTTTTTTTGTGTTATAAACAAAAATTCCATTAGATAGTGTTCCAAATAGTGCAAACTCTCTATATTTCTCTGCTGAATTTGGATTTATATATATCTTTTTTCCCTTTTTTGTGATTTGAATCATGTTTTTTCCATTATAATGATAAACACCAGCACCATAAGTTCCAATAAAAAGGTTTTTACCAATAGATACAAATGAAGTTATCCAAGGAGAGGCTATATCTTTGTGTGACCAACTCTTCACAACATCAAGATATTTTAGCTCTGAGATACCACCAAGAGTTCCAACAAATAGAGAGTTGTTATATTGTGAGAGTGTATAAACTCTGTTATTTACTAAACCATGAAGTGCATAAATTGAGCTAAATGTCTCTCCCTGAAGAGCAGAGACTCCTCCCTCTGTTCCAGCAAATAGTGTATTCTCAACAAACTCAATTTTAGAAACAGAGTTTCCTAAAAGAGCATCTTTTTGGTTATATACTCTCTCTAAAACCCCATTTAAATCATATAAATATATTCCATTTGTTGTTGCAACATATATTTTTTCATCTCTAAAAATTATGTCATTAACTCCACCAACTGTATTAATAAATGGCTCAATTTTACCAGAATTTAGCTCTAATATACCAATACCACCCTCAAAATATCCAACTAAAACACGACTATGATTGAAAGGGGTGAAAACAGTTATCATCTCTCCTTGAACATTATTATCACTATTTGATTCTACAATCTCACCATTAAAATAACTAAATACCCCTTTATTTGTTAAAAGATATATTGTTTCTCCATCAATAACCATATTATTAACTAATGCATCAACTTTAAAAAGTGGTTGTTCATCTCTCCAAACAGTTCCATGAAGTGATGCAACTGTAATTGAACCATTTTTTTCAAAAAGAGATACTGCTGCAGGAAACTCATTTAATAAAGTGAGAGTTTTATCTGAATATTTATATATGTTAGTGTCTGATGTGATATATATATTCTCTCCAAAAACATACAGTTTCTCTACAAGTTGGTCTTTTAACTCGACTATTCGTTTTTTATCCATCCCATAAAAAATCAAAGTGCCATTAGATATTGCAATTAGCTCATTTTTGTAGTACTCAATATCTTGTATACTATTTTTCTCCTCCTGAAGTTTATAAAACTCTTTATAAGGTGTTTCTTGGGATGTAATAATTTTATTACCATCAAAAATACAGTATAATTTATCATGTTCAATACATTTTGATACCTCTTTTCCAAATTTGTAGTACTGTATTATTGAACTATTAACCATTATAAAACCATAAGGATATCCAATAAAAATTTTATCAATAGTTTTTCTATCAACACTATAACCTTTGGTTGTTTTTTTGAACTCTGTTGCATTAAGAACTCTATTTATTTTATCTCCATTTACAATTCCACCTTTTGTTATCCATATTTTTTGAGACTCCCACTCTAAAAAATCGATATGTGATTTTGTATTTGTGTAGTGATTTGATACAATATGTTTCTCAAATGGAATAGACTCTATTTTTACTGGAATATTAACTCTACTATCAACCTCTTTTTCTGCCTCTTTTATTGCTGTTTTAATATTCTCTCTTGTTTCTGTGTAGAAAACTGTAGCAACTAAAACTAATATTGATAAAATAATAAAGATATATTTTTTCATAAAAACCTCAAAATAGATGTTAAGAAAATAGTGATTTTTTCTTAAAATAATGGTAGTTATATTATATTTTTTGTTTTTAATAAAGGGAAAAATTGATACCAATAAAAAATATATACTATATGTTGCTTTATGTTTGGGATAGAGTTGATATAAAAAATCAGATTAATTTATCTATAGAGGAGGGATTAGATTTAAAAAATCTATTTGTAAAAATATTAATAAATTCAAGTAAACTTATAATTAAAAAAGGAATACACAAATATTATCAGAATAAAATTAGTGAATCAAGAGTTGTTAAAGGTAAACTTGACATAATTAAAGTGGCTAAAAATCTCTCATATTATAAAAAATTGGAGCTAAGTTGTAGTTATAGTGACTACACAAATGATACTCTGTTGAATAGTATAATAGTTTCAACAATAGTAAGAGTTTTAAAATTAGTTAATGTTGATAAAGGATTAAAAAATGAGTTATCTAAATTAAGGCGATATTTTTTAGGAGTAAAAGAGATTAAATTAAGTTTATCAACTTTTACAAATATAAAATTTAACAGAGCTGATTCGTTTTATAAATTTACAATTGATGTTTGTAGAGTTATTTTTGAAAACACTCTGCCTCTACCAGTTGATGAGTTTGGTAGTTTTAGATTTATTGATTTTATAGAGGATGATAAGAGAATGGCTCTGATTTTTGAGAAGTTTGTTAGAAATTTTTATAAATTAGAGGAGAATAGATTTAAAGTTGTAAAAAAGGAGACTATTTTATGGAATTTAACCACCACAAAAAAAAATGATGAATCATATATTCCGAAAATGATAACAGATATCACTTTAGAAAACGATTTTCAAAAAATTGTTATTGATACAAAGTTTTACAATAAAACATTATCATTAAACTATGAGCAAGAGAGAGTAAAATCGGAGAATCTCTATCAACTTTTTAGTTATCTTTTAAATCAGGAGGATGGAACAGAAAAAAAAGAGGAGACTATTGGAATTCTACTCTATCCAACAGTTGAAAACGAGTATAGTTTAGATTTTTTTTATAAAAAACATAAAATAAAAGTTAGAACAGTTAATTTAAATAGTGATTGGTGTGATATTCATAAAAAACTAAAAGAGATTTTAATTGATTAATATAATAAACTAAAATTTTTTTTAATAATTATTAAATAAGATAAAATATCTTTAAAAAACTTAATG
>DYRY01000004.1:34959-44485 GCA_020718465.1 Anaeromyxobacter dehalogenans
CAAACTACTTTTTTCATGTAAAAGTAAAAAAAAACTTAATGCAAACTACTTTTTTCATGTAAAAGTAAAAAAAAACTTAATGCAAACTACTTTTTTTGCTACTTTGTTTTAATTAATTGTATAAAATAATTTTTTTTATGGCTCTAAAGATACAGTCTCTATCTCATAAAGCATGTAGAGAACTTGATAGAATATAGTTTTTTTATCTTGAGTTAAATCGGGAATTAACTCTAAATTTCTGGATATTGTATTATCATATTGAATACCTTTGAAGATTTTATAGTATATTGGAGAGAATTTAAACTGTTGAAATTGAATATAGGTATTATTTTTTCTTTTTATTTTTAAATGACCTCTTTTGCTAAATATGATATGCAATTTATCAACAGGATAGAATTGAGATACTCCATTTAAAATAGTTTCATAAAAACTTATATTTATTGGAACAATAATTGGAACCATTTTAAATTCACTATAAAACTCAAATGTCCCATCTCTCCAAGTAAAAACCTCATAAAGTTTCTCTTTAACCTGCTTTGAAAGAAGTTCAAATACCTCAAATGGTTGTAAAATCCCTTTTGATATTAAAGTTTCTCCTAATCTATTATTAAAGTTTCCCATAACATTAAGAGCCTCTTTTAGTTGCTCTTGTGTTATTTTTCCCTCTTTTAACAGAAAATTACCTAATAATTCCGATTTTTTATTAGATTTAATAAAAATTGGTTGACCATTTTTAAAAATAATCTCTTTTTTTACCCCTTCAACATTATATATTTTAACAAGACCTGTTACTGATGTTGTAAAGTAGCGATATAAAAGTCTTATAAATGATGTAGTTGCAAGAGATGATTGGTAGTCTGGTTTTACCTCTTTTTGTTGTGTTGAGGCATGCATTGAGAATAGTGCATTTAACTCTGGAAAGAACTCAATAAGTTTCCAACTTTGACCATCTGTTGAGAAAAACTCTTTTCCTGTTAATTTCTCATTTTTAATGAAAGAGGCAATTGTTCCTAATGTGATAGGGCCAATTACAGGATTTCTACCATCATTTATATAGTAAGCATCTCCAACATCTGTAGAAACATATCTACTTGGAGAAAGATAAACAACTTTTTGTGAAAAATTTGGATCATCTTCAACTTTTGGAATATATGTTATATATCCTGTTGGATGAACTCCTGTTGTCTCTGTTTTTGTATCTTTTGCATAAAGATATCTTGTTTTATTATTAACTGCCTTTCTAGACTCAACAATCTCCTCTGCAAAAACATCATGAAGAAACTCTGAAAATTTAGATCTTGTCATTCTTAAATTCTCTTGATATGAAACCTCATCAAGAGCCTCAACAACATCCTCTGCAGTTTGAAATCGAAGTTTAAAATTTTTATCCAATATTTTATCAATAACATTTGCTAAAGTTTCAGGAATAGCTGCATTTAGGGTACGAACTTTTATTTTTTCAGAATTTGTTATTTTATTAAGAATATCAATATCGTTATTTCCCTGAAAAAGTCGAGTTAATGTTAAAAGCTCAAAAGCAATAATTCCGCCAGCAAAAATATCAGAACGGGAATCAATTTGGTCTCCTAAAACTTGTTCTGGAGACATATAGCCTAATTTTCCTTTAAATTGACCTGTTTTTGTTTGGTCTATTTCTCTATTTTGAGCTCTTGCAATACCAAAATCAGATATTTTTATAACACCATTATATGATATAAGTATATTTGAAGGGGATATATCTCTATGAATAATATTTAGTGGATTATGATTCTCATCTTTTGCAGAGTGTGCATAACCAAGCCCTGTAAAAACCTCTTTTAAAATAAATATGATTACATTTAGAGGAATATACTCTCTTCTTTTTGAGGCTTTTCTCAAAAGATGAAGTAGGTCTTTACCATCAATATACTCCATTGCAATAAAATATTGCTGATTTATCTCACCAAGTTCATAAATCTGAACGATATTATTATGTTGAAGTCCTGAAGTAAGTTTAGCCTCATTAATAAACATTCCTCTAAACTCATCATCATTACAGAATTTAGGAAGAATACGTTTAATAACAACAACTTTTTCAAATCCACTAACACCGAAAGTTTTAGCCTTAAATATTTCGGCCATTCCTCCGGCACCAATTTTCTCAATTAGTAGATATTTCCCAAATGGGACTGGTTCAAAACCCTCTATTTTATCCATAACCTATTTCGCAACAGTGATAAAACTCTCTTTGTACTCACTCTCTTTTTCAAACAACTCTTGAAATTTTTTAGCATCATCTCTCGTTTTAAAAAAACCCAACCTAACACGATGATAAACAGTCCCTTTTGATTCGGTAGATTCTATAAAAACTCTATACCCTTGGGCTAATAATTTTTGAGAAATTTTATCTGCATCATCTTTTTTTGTTGTTGCACGAATTTGTATAACAAAATCCCCTTTATCATCAGACTTAAGGGATGTTTTAAATTCAGTTGTATTTGAATCAATTTGATTACTATTTTTATCTGAATTTAATGATTTTACTTTCTCAATATCTATTTTTGATAAATCAACACCAGTTTTTTCTATTTTTGTTTCATTTTTTTTTATATTTTCAGCTGTTTTTTCTATTTTTGTTTCATTTTTTTCAGAAGAATCTAAACTCCCCTCTCCAAGTAGTGGAGATGGGTTGGGGGAGAGGGTTGTTTTTTCTGAATTTTCAGTTTTTTTTGATGTGAGATTGTTATCTGAAATATTTTCAGAACTACTTTTAATATTTGATGAATCTTTTTTTTCAAAAATTGCAACATTATTAACAGCTGATTCACATTCAAGTGTTTTTATATCACACTTTTTTTTACCAATAAAGAAACCGGCAAAAAAAAGAAGTAAAGATACAATAATCAATATAAAAACTATTGATGCAACCTGTTTATTATCGAGGTCTATTTGGTAACGGTCTTTCATCTTGTTTAAATTTCTCATAAAACTCTTGACAAAAATCCATAAATCTTATACATAAGAAATGTAGCATTTTTAAATGCTTTTTTCAATATTTTTTAAAGGGGGCTATATGAAATACTTTGAAAACCTAAAAGATGACTCAAGAGTAGCAACAATTTTAATTGAAAAAAATATGATAACAGAAGAGGAGCATCAAAAAATGCTTGACTCTCTTCCAGATGAGTCAGATAAAGTTGAAGAGCTAACTTTAAAAGATAAATAGGATTTTTATCTTTATTTAAAAATCTTAAATTCTTAACATTAAAGGATTTATAAATGGATAATCTATCTGAATTTTCATCATTTATTCTCTCTTTGGCATCATCAGCCTCCTACTATATGGGTGAAAACTCCCCAGAGGTTGATTTAGATGTTGCTTGTCATACAATCAATACTATTGAGATGCTACAAATGAAAACTTTAAATAATCTTACAAAAGAGGAAGCAATTCTTATTGAGGATGTTCTTTATCGATTAAGATTAAGATTTATTGAGGCATCTAAAAATAAAAATTGTAACTGCAAAATATAGTAGTTTTTAATTAAAAACTTAATCCACAACAAAAAATTATGATATATCAATTTAAATATTTATTTCTGTAATAAAAATTAAATTGTTTTTTATTTTTATAAATAACAAAAACATAATATGTAGAATATGATATATTTATGATTTAAATGGCAAATTATTGAATATTAAATTTGGTTTAGAATATACTTTGAAGAATAATTGCAAATCCAAGTTTTTGAGTTTCATCTGTTGAACGAAACTCAATCTGATTGTTAATCATTTCTGTATCATTTTTATCATTAAGATAACTAACTTCCCCTGTTAATGTAACTCCCTCTGCAAGTTCAAGAATTGCCATTATTTTAGCTGTATGAATATCTCTTGCAGCTTGACCATTTGGTAATTTAACTTTATTTCTACTTAAACCACTTGCAAATGCAGACATATCTTCACGGTCTTTTATAACAATAATATTTTCTGTTCCTTTTGCTTTATATGTTGCAGGTTTTTTATAGCCATAAAGAAGCCCTACTCTTACATGGTCTGCAACTTTATAATCACCACCAATAGAGAACATTAATTCATCTCTTACTGTTGCACTATCTTTAGAAATACCTTCAAAAGCAGTAAATCCAGGAACATTGAAAAGTAAGAATGGAACATTTCTATAGATGAAATCCATATTTACTCTTGCATTTCCAAAAAATGTTTTTAATTTTACATCACCTGCAATACCATTGAAATCAATAATAGCATTTCTATTATCAGCATCACGAAGTGGTTCTGAAAGATAAACACCCTCAAATGAGATCATATAACCAAATTTAGGTTTTACAATCTCTTCCTCTATTTTTTCATCTTTTTTCTCAATAGATTGGAGTTCTGTTCTTGGGTCTATATTTTTATAAACTCTCATATCATTTGAAACAGTTAAATCATAGTTCTCTCTATAAGATAATCTTACAGCAACACCATCTGCATAGATTCTTTTTCCAAGAACATTATCATTTGTAAGAACTGCATCTCCATTTAAAGGATTTGTTCCTTTATAAAATCTTCCTGCATGAAGGTCTAAACGAATCTGTTTCATAAAATCAATATAACCACCACCTAAAAGAGCCCAAGTTGTAGCAACAGTGTTATTTATATATTTCTCTCCATTTCCATCGTTCTCTATTATATTAACATTGTATGGGCGTGTTTTAGCACCAATAAAAATGTTACTTTCAAGAGCTCCTGATTTATTTGTATAGTCAAATTTTATTCCAGGAACAGGAGTTGTTTTGTTAATTTTACTTTTTGGCCAGAAAGATTGCCCTCCCCAGCTTAAATCATAAGTAAAACCAAGTAAAAAACGCTCAGCATTAAATGGGAACGCAGTTACAACAAGTTTGTTGTTTTCTGTTCCATAATTAACACGAATATAAGAACCATTCTCTTTTAAACGATTCCAACTCTCACCTGTTTCATTTGAAAAAAGTGATAGTTCAAGAACAAAAGCTGTTTCAACAGAGAGATTTTTAATAAATCCATCCACTTTTTTATAAACAACAAGTTGTGTTTCTGTTTCATCACCTGTTTTAATTGTGTTTAAATTTTCATTAAATAGCTCATCATCAATCTCACCAATTCTTGCAAAAGGGCTTCTTCTTGATGTTTCAAAAATATTCTCATCACTATAAGTGAATGTAACTTGTGTATCAACAAAATCGCTACCAAATAGTGAACAGGTTGCTAATAAAAGTGCAACGATTACTCTCTTCATAAAAACTCCTTATTTAAAAATGTAGTTTACTCAACAATATCCTCAACGCCTCTAACATAAATAACCCATATTCCACCATAAACATGTTGTAATATACCTGTTACAGATTGCAATGTTTGCCCTTTTTTCTCTTTTGGATTAAAAACAGACTCTGGAATAGCCTCTTTAGAAACAACTCTTAAAACTTTATTGGTTGCTCCACTTACAGGAGAGATATTCCATTGAGCATATTGCTCATCATAATCCCCAATTTTAACATTTTTAACTGTTACAATATTGGATTCAAATGGTTCTAATTTTCTAATTGTTGTAAAATCATTGTTTCCTGCTGGAAAATATGAGTCATCAAATTTACAAATTGGGATATTTTTCTCTTGAGCTTCAACTCTTCTTAAAACCTCTTCTACAATTTGTTCATCAGACCAACTTGGATTCTCTCTTTTTACCTTTCCTTTTAAAACCTCAATTTTCCAAGTTGGAAAAGAGACTTCACTCATATCATTGAACTCTACAAGATTTCCAGCAAACCACTCAACCCGTTGTCCTGGTAAAATTTGTCGAAAATCATCAACATCAACACCAGTTGAACCACCATCTGTATAGTTTTCTGGAGTGTTTCTAGAGTATATATACATAGCATTAAATCCTCTATAATTTGGATTTAGTTGTGTATATTCACCATTTTGATCTTTTAACATACAGTAATCATTTGAATCTGTTAAATCAACAAGATACATACCAGTTCCACTTACATGAATTACAAACATGTTTCCCATTTTAATTTTTAAATATAAACCAACAAATGGTGATTTTATTGGAACAGAGTTATCTATAGGATATTGAGTATCAAATATTGTTAACTCTTTAAAATAGATTGGATTAGATGTACCAACTGCCCAATTTTCAGATTTATTGTCACTAACAACAAATCGAGTCTCTCCATAACCATAATTTAATGATATTGAGCTAGTTGCAACTCCATTAACAAACGTTGCTTTAGTTTGTGATGCAATTGTTCCTCTACTTGATGTAATAACTATATCACCAGTGTAGGTTGTTAAAACATCACCTAAATAGTCAAGTGCTGTAATTGTGAGTGTTGTATCAAAAGCATCCATTGGAATCTCAAATGGATTGTCAATACTATTGGTTACTGATGACTCAACCCTAAAAGAGACAACTCCCGTTAATATCTCTGTTTCTGTTTTCTCAGTACATCCAGAGAGAATCATGAGAAACAGAAATGAAAATAGTATATTTTTAACCATAAACCTCTCCTATTTTATAGGTTGAATTCTTGTATCATCTTTATATTGTGAGGAGGATACAATCTGTTTTCTTCTTATGTAATCGATAACTGTATCACGTAGAGAGATGCCTGTATCAGTTTTTGTTGTAACACGAGCAAGCATATTAAAACCACTACCACCAGCTGCCATATAATCATTTGTTGCAACATTATATATTGCAAATTCATTAAGTGGTTGCCCCATAATTTTGATGTCTTTTGCTTTTCTTTCACGACAATCAAGTTTTAAACTGATCCCTTTTGAAACTTGAACTTGTGTAATACAACCTCTATCAGCAGAGTGTGCTGCAACAAAATCAAACATCTCTTGAATCTCAATACCAGATAGCATCATTGTTGTAATAGAGTTACTAAAAGGGAAAATCTCAAACATTTTTGAGATTTTTATATCACCTTTTGGTAAAACTGCACGAATACCAAGTGAGTTTGTAACTGCAAAATCAACATCAATATACTCTCTCTCTGCCATTGCATCACAAACAAGGTTTCCAAGTGGAGAAGATGCCCCTCCCTGATCATATCTATCAATCTCATCTTGAGAGAAACCAATAATCTCATCAACTTTTAAAATCTCTCTCATTGTTCTCTCATACTCATCAAGCATATCTCTCATCATTGAGTATTGTCTTAAAGCTTTTTTTTCACCTTTACTAACACAAGCTAGCCCTTGTTCTCCATCAGGACAATCAGGAAAATTAAGTTTTGCTTCTGTTTTTAATACCTGAAAATCTATCCGATTATCAAAAGGCAATGCTTTAACATTGTGAGAAACAATCTCCATTCCTGGATGTTCTGGATCTATATCTTTTGCAATAATCTCAAGAACTCCTAAAAATCTTAAATCAACTCCAGAGTGAAGAAGTATACATGTTTCACCAGTTACTTCACTCTGAATCTCTTGTTCTGGAATTGTAAAAACATGATGGTGTCCACCAAGAATTATATCAACATCTGCAAGTTTTTTACATAAAACTTGGTCAACATCAAGACCACCATGAGAGGCAATAACAACTAAATCAACCTGGTTTTTTATAAGGTCAACAAAATATTGTGCACTTCCAATAACATCCTCTGGGTTTATTCCCATAGAGTTACCAGCATCATCAATAGAGATCATAGATGATGTATTTGCAATTCCAACAACACCAATATCAAGACCATTTCTTCTTATTATTGTATAAGGAGCAACAACAGTTGGTGTTTGGAGTGCATAAGGATAACTAGGATCACTAAAACGGTAATTTGATGCAACAAGAGGATAATCTACCCAGTTGGATACTTTATCAATCCAGTTTGGAACTCCCTCATCAAATTCATGGTTTCCTAGTGTTTGAGCATCAACATTTAACATTGCTAATCCACGAAGTTCTGGTTCACCCTGAAAAAAGTTAAAAATAGGTGCACCCTGATAAATATCGCCAGTATCAATATAAACGCTTCTTAAAGCTTTTTCTCGCTCAATTTCAAGAATAAAAGCTAATCTTGCCATTCCACCATAATATTGACTTCCATTATTATCAAAACATTCACCTTTTCCAGAACAATCACTTGTTGAACATTTAACTCCAGAGTGATTCTCTTTGCATTCATAATTAACACATTTTACATCTAAAATAGCACCAGTTGTATTGCAATCTTTATCCACAATACATTGACGACAAACTCCATAATCCTCATCACATCTTTTTTTAACTCCAGTGCATTGAGAATCAGAGTTACATTCAGAAGTTGTTGGAAGTGGTTTGCAGTTTTTAGCCTCTGGATAGTATCCATCATCACAAACACAATAACCTTGTGGATCTTGGTCTTTTATTCCCATTTTAACATCCCAACTTGTTGGTTGGTATTGAAAAGGGAGTATTTTAGAGTGCATGTCAGTAGTATGAAAAATTGTTAACTTGACCTCAGAACCTGATAAATCTACTGGATCACCATTATCATAAGTGGTACAGGAGACCATCAGGAGGGTCAGCAAGACAAAAATGTATCTCATATTCCTCCTAAAAGAAAAAAAAATGCGAATAAACCATCTTTAACTAAAATAAAAATTTAGTTGGAAGATATCAAAAATAAAAATTTATTAAAACTTTTTATTAAAAACATTTCATTAAAAATCTTAAATTACTTTGCAGATTTTTAACTATATAATATTTCTATTTCTGTTATATAAAAAAAAATAGAATTTTCTATGTTCTCTATAATATATAATTGCAATATTAATGTATAAAAGTGGTTTTTTAACCTCTTTAATTTATTGTGGAGCTTTTATGAGGAGTAAAGTAAATTGGCTTTTAATAGTCGCCCGATTCAAGATATTATTTTTAAACTCTATTGTCAACTCTCTTTTTTTTATTTTAATTTTTTTTACAAATTTTCCAAAAAAAACAAATATCAAAATAGAATAACTCCACAAATATCAATAAAATCTTTATTATCTTCACTTAGTTTATTTATGGAGTTCCAATTTAAAACATTAAATAGCTTTTCAACATCAACTCCAATTGATGATATTGAGGCTCTTGCTAAATCAGGACATCTACATTTTTTATTATTTAAAACACTACAATATTTAAATTCAAAGCATAAAACAGTTTTACAAGAGTTTCCACAAAATGCTTTTGCATTTTTGAATTGATTCTCTAATAGTTTTTTCTCTAAAAAAACTCCTAAATCTAATAATTTTTTAAAATATAAAATATCATTATTTATAAAATCAGTTTTTAAAATGGATATTTTAAAAGCTAAACATTGATTATATATTTTAAAATCAATAATTTTACTAAATGGAGGACAATTTGCTGACAAATTATAGTTATTACAAACTATACAACTATCAACTAATTTAGGATTTAAAGGGAGTTTGTCTATAGGAATAATTGATATGTCATAATCTATATCACTATTTTTTAAAAAATCTAAATTTAAAATCATAAAACCAAGAAAAAATTATAGATTATAAA